>NZ_JAMBOC010000001.1:2100000-2361702 GCF_023715405.1 Solibacillus isronensis | reverse complement strand
ATTTCCCATTACGCAAGTAAGTAAGACCCCTGAAAGACGATCAGGTAGATAGGTTCGAGGTGGAAGTGCGGTGACGCATGCAGCTGACGAATACTAATCGGTCGAGGACTTAACCACATTTTATTGCACAATTCAATGAAACGTTTATCCAGTTTTGAAAGAATGAAATTTCTTTTAACTAAATAATTAAGTGAAGTGATGATGGCAAAGAGGTCACACCCGTTCCCATACCGAACACGGAAGTTAAGCTCTTTAGCGCCGATGGTAGTTGGGGGCTTCCCCCTGCGAGAGTAGGACGTCGCTTCGCTTATTTTTTTTGGGAGGATTAGCTCAGCTGGGAGAGCACCTGCCTTACAAGCAGGGGGTCGGCGGTTCGAGCCCGTCATCCTCCACCATTTTAATCAAGAGCCATTAGCTCAGTTGGTAGAGCATCTGACTTTTAATCAGAGGGTCGAAGGTTCGAGTCCTTCATGGCTCACCAGTTTTATAATCATTTTATATACTGTCAGAATAAAAATTCTCTAATGCATTTTGCGGAAGTAGTTCAGTGGTAGAACACCACCTTGCCAAGGTGGGGGTCGCGAGTTCGAACCTCGTCTTCCGCTCCAAAAAATGCCGGGGTGGCGGAACTGGCAGACGCACAGGACTTAAAATCCTGCGGTGAGTGATCACCGTGCCGGTTCGATTCCGGCCCTCGGCACCATCTTTTAAATAAACAATATGCGCCCGTAGCTCAATTGGATAGAGCGTCTGACTACGGATCAGAAGGTTGTGGGTTCGACTCCTGCCGGGCGCGCCATATAACTCAACTGGATAAAGCTTACACGCTTTACAAGTAGAGATAAACTTATCATCATGGCTACCTAGCTCAGCTGGCTAGAGCATTCGGTTCATACCCGAAAGGTCGTGGGTTCGACTCCCTCGGTAGCCATTTTATACTTTTGGAGGTATACCCAAGTCTGGCTGAAGGGATCGGTCTTGAAAACCGACAGGCGGGTAACACCGCGCGGGGGTTCGAATCCCTCTACCTCCTCCATTTTTACAAACTGAGTAATGAAACAAGTTTAAACATAATATTGTCGCGGGGTGGAGCAGTGGTAGCTCGTCGGGCTCATAACCCGAAGGTCGCAGGTTCAAGTCCTGCCCCCGCAACCAAATGGTCCCGTGGTGTAGCGGTTAACATGCCTGCCTGTCACGCAGGAGATCGCCGGTTCGATCCCGGTCGGGACCGCCATTTGTGGGTTTGTAGCTCAGTTGGTAGAGCATTAGATTGAAGCTCTAAGTGTCGGCGGTTCGATTCCGTCCAAACCCACCATATGCGGGTGTAGTTTAGTGGTAAAACCTCAGCCTTCCAAGCTGATGTTGTCGGTTCGATTCCGATCACCCGCTCCAGTTTTTAAATAGGGCCTATAGCTCAGCTGGTTAGAGCGCACGCCTGATAAGCGTGAGGTCGATGGTTCGAGTCCATTTAGGCCCACCAAATACAATTATTCCGAAGTAGCTCAGTTGGTAGAGCATCCGGCTGTTAACCGGCAGGTCGCAGGTTCGAGTCCTGCCTTCGGAGCCATGGCCCGTTGGTCAAGTGGTTAAGACACCGCCCTTTCACGGCGGTAACACGGGTTCGAATCCCGTACGGGTCATTTCTAAGCATGTAGCAGAGGCTACATGCTTTTTTGTTTGTAAAGGAATTTAAATTTTAATTTCCAATATAAATCCTCGAACTAGGAATTATCAATATTAGGTTGTTTAGAAAAAGACAAATCCCACTTCTAATTTTGAGTAATCATGAATGGATGATCAATCCATTACTACCAAAAAGATTTATTAGATACTATTCGAAAATAACTTCCTTTCTTTATTAAAAAACCTATAATGTATAAGGGAGGTTAGAAAATGAAAAAAGTATTTAGTTTATTATTAGTGTTTCTTCTAGCTATATCCACAATGTTACATACTACAACGACGAGTGCAGAACAAGTGTTTACCGACGTACCGCCAAAACATAGTAATTATCAGGATATAGCTTATTTATTGAATAAAGGGATTATTAGTGCCGACAAAAAGACGTACGGTGTAAAAGATATTGTGACGCGCGAAGAAGTGGCTGTCATGGTTGCAAAAGCTGTTGGTCTTGATGGGACACAACGAGCGACAAAATTTAAAGATGTTCCGAAGTCACATAAAAACAGCGGATATATTCAATCAGCTGTAGAAGCCGGTATCATTAACGGCTATACGGATGGCACGTTTAAGCCGACAACAAAAGTGACACGTGGTCATATGGCGGCATTTATTGCACGTGCATTTGATTTACCGAAGGGTACGAAAACATTTAAAGATGTAAAAAAAGGGCATACGGCATATGAAGCGGTAAGTCAATTAGCTGCAGCAAAAATTACAACTGGTTATGAAGACGGTACATTTAAGCCTGCGAATAATTTAACTCGTGCTCATATTTCTGCGTTTTTAGCACGTGCGGTGAAATATCAGGAGAGCTTAGGATCATCATCTTCTAAATTGAACGTACATTTTTTAGATGTTGGACAAGGGGACTCGATTTTCGTACAAGCACCAAATGGCAAAACAATGCTTATTGATGCAGGGACGAAAGAGTATGGGAATACGGTTGTTGCTTATTTGAAATCTAAAAATGTAACGAAACTTGATTACGTAGTTGCAACACATCCGGATGCCGATCATATTGGTGGATTGGCTGCAGTACTGGAAAGCTTTACGGTTGGTGAATTTATTAACAGCGGAAAAGTCCATACAACGGCAACGTATGAAAACTTACTGCAGATGGTAGCCGATAAAAAAATTCCTTATACAGAGCCGAAAGCGGGAGACTTGATTTCATTGGATTCAAATATGAAGACTCAAGTTTTAGCTGTCAATGCACAAGCAAGTGATATGAATGATGCTTCGATCGTCTTAAAGCTGACGTATCAAAATATGTCCTTCTTATTGATGGGCGATGCGGATGCAGGAATCGAAGAGCAAATTGCGAAGAAATATGATGTTTCCGCAACGATTTTAAAAGCGGGTCATCACGGTTCAAGTTCAAGTAGTTCGCTTGGATTTTTACAAAAAGTAAATCCGAAAGCGGTTATTTTAAGTTATGAAGAAGGCAACAGCTATGGCCATCCGCATAAAGAAGTGCTTTCAAACATTAAAACGGTTGGTACGAAAGCTTACGCAACTGCACAGGATGGAACAATTGTTGTGACAACGAACGGTCAATCCTACTCGATCAGTGCGAAAGAGTTCATCTTGCCGAATACGACACCTGAAAAACCAAAAGGTGATGTGAATTCTGGAACGTATGTTATTCCAGGAGCACCGACTGCATTTAAAAACTGTACAGAAATGCGGGTTTATTATCCGAAAGGTGTCAGCTCATCGCATCCCGCTTACGCAACAGCAAGAGACGGCGATAAAGATGGCTGGGCTTGTGAATTATAATATACGTGAAGCAGCTTAAGTGATATTTACTTAAGCTGTTTTTTTATTGGGCGTTTTTATTAGAACAATGTTGCGGGATATTAGAAAAGTTGTAGGGGATATTAGAAGAAATCAGAAGGATATTAGAAGTTGCGCCGGTTTCATCTATTTTTTAGTCTTGTATGCGGTCGAATTCGCAAAACTGTAATGCGATCAGATTTATATTAGAACATTCTCGAACATATTAGAACACTGCGACCAACCTTAAAAAGTTTTACCGTTAAGGAAAGGGGGAGGAAAAAATAAATGAAAAAACGAAACACCAGCAGTACGTCCGGTGTTTCGTTTTTTATTACATCCTTTATTACTGAACGCGGGCAAACCCGAATCCTGAAGCGTAGTCATCGCCTGTAGCGGTACCGTAACCGCCTTTAATATCTACAGCTTTTGCGCGTGTTTGTAAGTTAGAACGCAGTTGCGTGTGTGACCAAGACGGGTTTTGCGCCCAGATTTTTGCTGCTAAACCTGATACGTGAGGTGTAGCCATCGATGTTCCGCTAATTGTATTGTAGCCGCCGTTATACCATGTAGAATAAATGGCTGAACCAGGAGCTGAAATTTCAATATCACCTTGTTGAATGACATAATCGCCATCCGTTGAAGCATAACCGCGTGAAGAGTAGTCAGCTACACGGTAAGTGCCGTTTTGCTGTACATTTTCCAATGCAGCTACTGCAATGGCGTTCGGTAATGCACCCGGATAGCCGATTGTTCCTTGTGCATAGCCTGAGTTACCAGCAGCTGCTACTACAAGTACGCCTTTGCTGTATGCATAGTTGACAGCACTTGAAATTAGGCTGTTGTTCGCTGAAGAACCTAATGACATGTTAATAACTGTTTTTGTACGAGTAGATGTTGCTTGATCAGCCGCATGGCGAATCGCAGCAGCAATATCATCCGAGTAACCAGAACCGCTGTCTGTTAACACTTTGTATGCCCAAAGATCTGCATCTGGAGCAACACCGTAGACGCCACCTTGGTCGCTTCCACCATCAGCCAATGCTGAACCGGCAACATGCGTACCGTGGCCGTTTCTGTCAGTACAGCTATTGTTTACAACAGTAGTTGCAGTCGTAAAGTCTTTACATTGCTCCACATTGTTGGCTAGGTCAGGGTGGGACGTGTTCACTCCCGTATCAAGTACGGCGATATTTACGCCGCTTCCTCCAGATGTAGATGTTAAAGAACTATTATTATAAATCGCTTTAATTCCCCATGGTACTTGCTGGGAAGCTCTTGCGTAAGCTGATGCATCCGGCGTTCTATCTTCTACTGTATAATCCTCGCCCAACTCCAAGTTGATCGGATCTAAAGAAACGACAGGAACTTTTGTGACTGTGAAATTTTTATTCTTTTGTAATGCCTGAAATTGCTTTTCATTCATTTCCGTTGAAAATCCGTTCTCTGTTAATTCCCAACGAGCAGAATATTGTGCCTTTGCTGATTGTTTTGCAGACTGGTTGTTTGCTTCAATGTACACACGGAACTTTTCTTGGCCGACATTGTTTGCCGAATCGTCTTCGCTACCCAAAGTTGCCGCATGTGCTGGACTCATCAATGACCCTGCAATCAAAAGACTAAATAACGTACTCTTCACTTTTTTCATTTTTCCTGACCCCTTTTCAAAATATATTTAGATTACATATTGAATTTATCACATTAATAGTTTTTTGATTATTGGGAAAATATTAAGTATACTAGATAAACTAACAAACTAACTTTAAAAGGGGTGTGGTATTTGAATGAAAATAGGTTCTTTAATAAAGTACTACCGTACAAAGCTTGGAATGACTCAAAATGAGGTAGCAGCGGGAATTTGCTCGATTCCACATTTAAGTAAAATTGAGAATAACAATAAAGAAGCAAACTGCGAGACAATTCGACTACTCTTGGAACGTTTAAATATTAATAGCCGTGATGTAGAAAATAGCGAACACCATATCATAAAGTTATTGAAAGACTTACAAAAACAGATCAATTACCTAGAAAATGAAAAAGCTATTGCGACAATGGGGCTATTAAAAGATTATGAAGAGATCATTGGTTTTACAGAATCAGTTTATTTATATGAACTTTATAAATTACGTTACTACGTGTTTATTAACGATTACAAAATGGCGGAACATCAGTTGAAGTGGCTAAATGCCCACCGTCAGAATTTTTCCCAACATGAGAGATATTTACATTCTTACTATTATGCATTAGTTTTAATAACAAGGGGTAAGTATGCAGAAGCAGCTGTAGAACTAACTAATATACTTAAGACAAGCTCGGAACTTGGATCACTGGAAGGGGAGTTTTACTATCACTTTTCGTTAATAAAAGGCCGGCTGGATGAACCGAGCCAGGCGATTCTTTATGGGAGAAAAGCACTGCATTATTATAAGGATCAGTTTAATTTTAAGCGGATTATTTATACTTCCATGTCGCTCGCTCTTTATTACGCGCAGGGGAAAGTATTCCATGAAGCAATCGAAATTTATGATCATCTCTTGAGAAATGTGGAACTGATGCAGCAACAGCAGTTATTGCCTGCTATATATCATAACCTTGGGGATTTATATCAAATGAGAGGCGAATATGAAAGAGCCCTCGTTTATTTTGAGCAAAGTGCTTCGTTAATGGAAAATAACAGCGATAACTATCTATTTTGTTTATATAATTTGGGCATGACGCAATTTCGCCTTGATCAAAAAGTAGAAAGTTTCAAAACCTTTACTATGTTAAAGGAAGAAGCAAAAAGTAAGAGAAAACTAAGTTTTAATTTATTTGCTTCTTTTTATTTATATTTGCTAGGTGGACAAGAAAAGAAAGCAATGGAATTTTTGGAGGGGAGGTTAATTCCGTTTACAGCAAACAGTGAAGAGTTTAAAGAAATGCACCAGCAGTTTTCTTATTTACTGGGCGAGTATTACAGGCAAGAAAAGAAATTTGAAAAAGCAATCCAATTCATTTAATTATAAAGGAGACGAGGAATATGAAGAAAAACGTTAAATTATCGTTATTATTATTAAGTGTGGCATTGGTGACATTGTCTATCCCAATTTATCCCCCAGTTTTATCATAATAAAAAGCGCCATTCAGAAGCTTTTAAGCTGCTGGATGGCGTTTTGCATTATTTCATAACCTTTGATTTCATCAAAAAAGCAAAGCCTTCCGCGCTCTCCAATGAAAAAGATGCGCCCTGACCTTCCATTACATCAACAAGAACTTGCATATGCTTTAAATACTCCGACTGATGCTTATCAAAATAATACGGAACATCCGCAATTTCCCCGAGAAGTACAAGCTGGCTGCTAATATAGTGCCCGTCCTTTGTAAAACACATTGGCACCGTACCATCACAGCAACCGGAAGACTGCTCAAACACCAAGTTTCCATGCTTTGCCTTCAACAGCTCGATAACCTCAATCGCTTTTTCAGTCGCGATTAACTTTTCCATAAAGCATCCTCCTAAAAAAAGAGGATGTACTGTAAAAGCACATCCTCTAATAGTTCGCTTCTTGTTTCGGCTTAGAAGAAACCTTGAGCGTTTTTGTTATAGCTTACTAACATACATTTTGTTTGTTGGTAGTGATCTAACATCATTAAGTGGTTTTCGCGACCGATACCTGATTTTTTATATCCGCCGAATGCAGCGTGAGCAGGGTATTGGTGGTAAGTGTTTGTCCAAACACGACCAGCTTGGATACCACGTACAGCGCGGTAAGCTGTATCCATGTTACGTGACCATACACCAGCACCTAGACCGAATTCAGTGTCGTTAGCGATTTCCATAGCTTCTTCGAAAGTAGAGAAAGTTGTTACAGAAAGAACTGGACCAAAGATCTCTTCTTGGAAGATACGCATTTTGTTGTGACCTTTGAATACTGTTGGTGCCACATAGTAGCCGCCTTCTTGGTCAGCATCTAATTGGTTTTGGTAGCCGCCGATAAGTAGCTCAGCGCCTTCTTCTTTACCGATTTCGATGTAAGATAAGATTTTTTGTAATTGCTCATTTGAAGCTTGAGCACCCATCATTACTTCTGTATCTAACGGGTTACCGATTTTGATTGCTTTAACGCGCTCTAATACACGTTCCATGAATTTGTCATAGATAGATTCGTGAACTAATGCACGTGAAGGACATGTACAAATTTCGCCTGAGTTTAATGCGAACATTACTAAACCTTCGATAGCTTTATCTAAATACTCATCGTCATGATCCATTACGTCTGGGAAGAAGACGTTTGGTGATTTACCGCCAAGCTCTAATGTTACAGGGATAATATTCTCTGTAGCATATTGCATAATTAAACGACCTACACCAGTAGAACCAGTGAACGCCACTTTGTTGATACGTGGATTCGTAGCAAGTGGTTTACCAACTTCGATACCTAAACCATTAACAACGTTGAATACGCCTTTTGGTAATAAGTCTTGAATTAATTCGATTAATACCATGATTGAAGCTGGTGTTTGTTCAGCAGGCTTCATTACGATTACGTTACCAGCAGCTAATGCCGGAGCAATTTTCCAAGAAGCCATTAATAATGGGAAGTTCCAAGGAATAATTTGACCGACAACCCCGATTGGCTCGTGGAAGTGGTATGCTACTGTATCGTTGTCGATTTCAGAAATTCCGCCTTGTTGTGCACGAATCGCACCAGCAAAGTAACGGAAATGATCCACTACTAAAGGAATATCAGCGTTTAATGTTTCACGTACTGCCTTACCGTTGTCCCATGTTTCAGCAACAGCGATTTTTTCTAAATTTTCTTCAATGCGGTCTGCAATTTTATTTAAAATATTCGCGCGGTATGCAACAGAAGTTTGTGCCCAGGCACCTTTAGCTGCATGTGCTGCGTCTAATGCTAATTCAATATCTTCTTCAGTTGAACGTGCAACTGATGTAAATACTTTACCAGTTACAGGTGATTTTACATCTAGGTATTGTCCTTTTACAGGAGCTACCCATTCGCCACCGATAAAGTTATCGTATTTTTCTTTAAAGTTAACTACTGCACCAGCAGTATTAGGGTTTGCATAGATCATCTATTAACACCTCTATTATTGTTTTAAAGTTATAGTAACTTTATGTCTTAATTATGCAACTAAGTAAGTAAAATAGCAAATGAAAATGCTTACATACTTAGTTATGTCGTTATACTTGTAAAATGAAATCGCATGAAAAAATCATTTTTGGTGAAATTGTTTGTGTACTGATACAGTGGTTTTAGGTGGGTGAGGTGATGGAAAAAGTGGATTAAACCTTATATTATTATAATGAATGGTTATTATATAACAAAAATATATAGTGGAACTATATGTATAAAAATTCATGAACATTTATAAAAAATTTTTATATATTATATTTTCTATTTAATTAGTAGCTTTATAAGGGGTGTATTACCAGTTTAAAAAGTTGTTCGCATTACGAAATAATTTGAGTTAAAATGAACGTATTCATCAAAGAAAAGGGGAGAAGTTATGCTTCTTGTATTCGTCATTGCACTTATTGGGGCACTTCTATTCTCCGCGCTTTCACTGCCGATTCCATGGCTGATCGGTCCTATTTTTTCGGTACTGGTTGCCCAGTTTTTCATAAAAGATAGGCTGAGATGGCCAGCAGTTTTGCGTAATACTGGACTTATAATCGTCGGTGTCGCGATTGGACAGCAATTTGATTTCTCGCTATTTTCCGATTTCAAATCATTGCTGTTCTTTATGGTCATCGTCAATGTTCTATTGTTTGCGTTTTGTTTAGGTATTGCATGGATTATTGCCCGATCAACGGGTCTTACATTTAAAACAGCCGTCGCTGCCAATGTGCCAGGTGGATTATCTCAGCTTGTATTGTTTGCAGAAGAAGAAGGGGACGTCCATTTAACAGCAGTCACTTATTTTCATATTGTGCGTGTGTTGGGGGTCGTGCTGCTCATTCCGTTTTTAGTATCTGGTCACGTTGTTGGGGGGGCGAGTATTCCGTTAACATGGGATGTTTGGCAAGTGATCTTGGTCATTTTGCTCGCTGCTGTTGCCGTTCCGCTTGGCAGAAAATTAAAGCTGCCTGTCGCGCACTTTTTAACGCCAATCATCATTGTTATCGGATTAAAATTCTTTGGAATTGAAGCGCCGACAATGCCAAGTGATGTTCTTCATATTGCGCAAATTTTAATCGGTGCCTATATCGGGCTGTTATTAAAGCCGGAAACATTGCGTCTTCCATTGAATGTTTTGATCGGTGGGATTGCCAGTACGGTTGCGATGATTATTCTCACATACGGCACAAGCTTGCTCATCGCCCGGTTTTTAGATTTAAGTTTTGCGACAAGCTTTTTAAGTACAGCACCTGGTGGACTCGATCAAATGGGGCTTTTAGCGGCTGCGGTTAAGGCGGATATTTCCGTTGTAACGGTTTTCCAGCTGTTTCGTTTGCTGTTTATATTCTTATGTGTACTACCTATTATTAAGTGGGTTTACCGAGAGCGGGAAGAGTCTGTACAATAATGAATGATAAGCCGTTTCGTTAATTGTCTGCCCAGCAATCCAATCATTAATTGTGACAGGATTATCACGACATTTTAAATGGGAAAATGAGAAAAAAAGCCTGGATGCTAACCCTTTACGTCCTGATTAGGTTATACTAGAGAAAGTGATTAATTAGGAAGTAGGATTAAGAACATGCAAACGCAATCGAATCGACAGTTGTGGGCGCAAGCAGTGAAGACCGGCATTATAAAATCTAACTTAATTCCGATGATCGCGGCATTAATGCTCGCCCTGTATACGTATGAATTAAATTTTATTGATCATATTCCCGCTATTATTTATGCAATTATTGGTTCTGCGGCCGTCATAGCTGCTGCAGGTGCATATAACAACGTATATGACCGGGACATTGATCAAATTATGCCCCGTACAAAAACACGTCCAACCGTTACTGGAGAACTTTCTGCGAAGTTAGTGCTAATTGTTGCGACGATTTTATTAATACTAGGATGTACGGCGCTTTATTTAGCATCACCGTTAGCTGCTTTGTTAGGGTTTTTAGGTGTATTTTTCTATGTTGTCCCTTATACAATGTGGACAAAACGCCGTACGATCTGGAATACAGAAGTTGGTAGTATTTCAGGCGCTATGCCCCCACTTATTGGATGGGCAGCCGTCGCTCCGGATCTTTGGCATCCGGCTGCATGGGCACTGTTTCTAATTATGGTCATTTGGCAAATGCCGCATTTTTATGCCATCGCCATTCGTAAAAAAGAAGACTACGCCGCGGCGAATATCCCGATGCTACCTGTAGCAAAAGGGGAGCAACGCACATATATTCAGTCGAATATTTATCTCGTGCTCCTAATTTTATCGAGCTTTTTATTTTTACCGCTTAGCTTAGGTTTAACAATCGTTTCTCTTGTCCTTGGTGTCATTTGGCTCTGCATGAGTATTGCGGCATCAAAAAAACAAGGTGAGAAGAAATGGGCGAATATTATGTTCGGCTATTCGCTCTTCCATATGATGGCTGTATTTGGGACAGTCTTTATTTATGCAACAGTTGGCATGATTTTAAATGCGCTTTAAAGTTGTAGAATTAAAAACTCATTCATTTTCTTAGAGGGAAAATGGATGGGTTTTTTGTTTATAGAGGCTGAGCGCATGCATAGGTTTGTTCCTTTTTTTTTAGTGAAAAGTACTTATATATAATGAATTTCTCTTTTAAATTATAAAATTTCATCAAAAATCAACTAAGTAATATCAAAATATTATTATTTTCTATCCGCTTGTTGAGAAATTGTGAACAGAAAATGTGAGCATAATATGACAATGAGAACCCTCGTGTTTTTTGATGGAAGGGGACATGTTATTATTGGTTTATCAAGTAGAGCGGGTTGCATGGTAGGCAGACTTGCTCACTCATTGATATGCTATGTTACTCATAAATCTCGTACATGACTTCGACAACATATAAAACCCCCCTATTTTTTATATGGTCTCGTACGGATTACAAAAGACTCCAATGCTGTAGTGGGCATTGGAGTCTTTTTTGTTTAAGGCTAGGCTAAAGAGCCAACTCCACGCAACATTTCGGTCCCTCGTGCAAAAGTGGTGAAGCATTTACTTTTGCGTCGGGCCCTCCAATGTCAGAGGCTCACATGATGTGGGTCATTATGGGCATGCCACAGGGACATGGCGTTTTGCCCACTAGGAGTTGGACTGGCGCTTTAGCACTTTTATCTTTAAAATTTAATTGTTGCTACTTCATGCATGTAATCGCCAAGTACTCGCAAGCCTTGGTCGAAGTTTTCAAGATGGAAGTGTTCGTTTGGTGCATGGAAGTTTTCACTTGAAAGACCGAAGCCCATTAGCACAACAGGCAGGCCTAAAATTTCATCGAATGCTGCAACAATCGGGATTGATCCGCCACCGCGCGTATAAGCTGTAGGTACTTCGTATACTTTTTCATATGAACGACCTGCCGCCTGAATTGCCGGGTGGTCAAATGGTGTTAAATAAGGTTTTCCTTTATCAAATTCAGAAATCGTTACTTCGACACCAGTTGGTTTATGCTTTTCAATATGCGCTTTCAGTAAAGAAACGATTTCTTCAGGGTCTTGATCCGGTACCAAGCGGCATGTAATTTTTGCACCCGCTTCAGCAGGTAATACTGTTTTAATGCCTTCACCAGAGAAGCCGCCAAATACGCCGTTCACTTCCAATGTTGGACGTGCCCATGTTTGTTCCAAGTAAGAATAGCCAGCTTCACCGAATAATTCTTTCACACCGACTTCTTCTTTTAATGCTTCTTCATCAAAGTTTAGGTCACGGTAAGCTTGACGCTCTTCTTCAGATAGGGGACGCACTGAATCATAGAAGCCTTCCACTTGAATTGTCCCGTGCTCATCACGGAAAGATGCTAAAATTTCGGCAAGTGCATGGATCGCGTTTTGAACACCGCCGCCATAAAGGCCAGAGTGCAGGTCACCTTTTGCACCGCGCACATCAATCTGCACACCTGTTAGTCCGCGTAAGCCATAGCATACTGCCGGTTTTCCTTTTGCGTATAGACCTGTATCGGAAATGACGATCAAGTCTGCAGCTAATTTTTCTTTATTGTCCTCTGTATACTGTGGAAGAGACGGACTGCCGATTTCCTCTTCACCTTCATAAATGAATTTCACGTTTACCGGTAATGTACCTTCTGTCGCAAATAACGCTTCGATCATTTTTAAATGCATGAACACTTGTCCTTTATCGTCCGAAGAACCACGTGCAAACAGTTTATTGTCGCGGATGGCCGGTTCAAAAGGAGGTGTTTCCCATAAGTTTAACGGATCAACTGGTTGTACATCATAATGACCGTAGAACAGAATCGTCGGTTTGCCTTCAGCATGAAGCCATTCCCCATAAACGACCGGATGACCAGCTGTTTCATCTACTGATACGTTTTCGATGTTTAATGATTT
Source organism: Solibacillus isronensis (assembly GCF_023715405.1). NCBI lineage: Bacteria > Bacillati > Bacillota > Bacilli > Caryophanales > Caryophanaceae > Solibacillus > Solibacillus isronensis. Next base: position 2,348,758 of record NZ_JAMBOC010000001.1, on the reverse strand, counting down.
TAAGTGGTCTGCCAGCCAGTTTGCCGCTGACAACATATCTGCCTTATGCTCAGATAAAGCGGAAATACTAGGAATGCGTAAAAATTCGTTTAACTCCGCTAAATGACGTTCACGGTTTTCTGTGAAGTAAGCATCTAATTTTTCTAAATGACTCATATGATTGAGTGCCTCCCTTTATCTTATTCAGCAACCCTCACCTTTTCAGGAGAATGTTGAGCGCTTGTTTGTTTAATTCAGCGAGTATCTTAAAAGCCCGCTGAATGAAGATAAGCCTCTGGCAGATGTCACAGATTTTTAAAGGAAATTTTTGAGTAAACTCAAAAAATCTGGACGCAATTACGCAGAGGCGTAATTGATTCGGTTGTAGAAATAATTATAGCATAGAACATCTGGAAATCAGCTTCTCATCTTTCCTTTTTTTGACCCTGCGTCAAACACCCAATACATTGTCGCTGTCGCAATGGCAAAGACAATTCCGCCATATAAAGGCAAGTAAATGGATTCCATCATGAGGGAAATTGTCATTAAAAGCGTGAAGGAGATGAGTAGATGCGCAAAGTATTTATGGAACCGTTGATGCAAAGTTGTTTTTAATTCAATCAGGACATCGGATACCATGACAAGCCCAAACTCTATAATCCCGTAAATTAGGATGAACCCAATTAAGTTGCCCCAACCTTCAAATTCAATTCCGACAAGCAGTAAAATTCCTACTTCCACGGAAATTGCGATTCCGATGATCGCTATAAATAGTAATCCGATAAAAATAAAGCCGATAAAACCTCCGAAATTCTTCATATAAACTCCTAACAAATTTGAATAGATAATAGTTAGTATAAATGATTTTTAGAAAAAAGAGGGAAGCACGCTCCGTGAGGGAATATAAAAGCAAACTTTTTTCAATTGATTCTCTAAATGATTATATGGAGTACCCGCGAATAATTATTTTATAAACCCATTTAAAGTTAAGAAATACTGAATTGTGTTTTTGATAAATATGGAAAGCAATCGGTGCAACTTCTGCTCAAATACGCTACGATAAAAATAATAAATCCAAAAGGGTGATCAGGATGTTCTATATATTGCTAAGTTATTTATTCGGTACAATCCTTTTTGCGGTCGTTATAGGGAAAATAAAAGGAATTGATCTGCAACATGCAAATAGCGGCAATCTTGGAGCGCGAAATGCCGGACGCACATTAGGTAAGTGGGCTTTTATCCTCGTGGCAGTGGGGGATGGTATGAAAGGGCTGATCGTAGTAGAAACAGGGCGTATGCTGGAGCTTCCTGAACTGACGATTGCACTTGCTGTCATTGCTGTAGTGCTTGGTCATTTGTACCCGTTTTGGAATCGCGGAAAAGGCGGAAAAGGAGTAGCAACGGTAATCGGAGCAATGGTCGCTTTTTCGCCGTTATTGATATTAGTATTTTTAACCGGCTTTTTATTGAGCCTGCTCGTAACAAAAAGTGCAACACTTAGTATGACAGGCGGATTCATCGTGTACGGACTAGTCTCGAGCGTATATATGGATGCAGGGTTTATCGTAACGATTGCACTTGTTCTCGTTATTTGGAAACAGCGTCAAAGCATTGTAGAGAGGGTGAAACCAAATGTACTGGAGTAAAATTGCAGCAACAGATGAAGAGTTCGACGCAATTGCAGCATTAAATTATGAAACATTTGTGGAGGAAATTCCTCAACATGAGCACAATCCTTCGCGTCGTCTCATCGATAAATTTCATGAAGAAAATGTATATGTGATAGTTTATAAAAATACGGAAATGGTTGGTATGGTAGCATTCCGCGATACACGACCATTTTCAATCGACCGTAAAATCGGGGATGTAGAAAACTATTTGGATGCAGAAGTTTGCGAGCATTTATGCGAAATCCGGCTGCTCGCGGTAAAAAAGGATCACCGGAACGGACGTGTTTTTACAAAGCTTGCAACAGCGATCTACCGCTATTTTTATGATGAGGGTTATACGGCATGTGTCATTTCCGGTACGGTACGTGAAGAGAAAATGTATACACAAATGGGGTTCAGACAATTTGCTTCAGCCGTCGGAACAGAGGAAGCACGTTATTTGCCGATGGTTTTAACACGGCAGGAAAGTGCGGTTTTCCGTGAGCGTCTGCGTGAACAGAATATAGTGTTTTTCCCAGGACCGGTTGCATTGGAAAAGCCGCTCATTCCATCAACGATTTCTCATCGCTCCGTAAAATTTCAACAAGAGCTTGATGAGATGGAAAATGAGTTATGTAAGCTAGCAAAGGCAAATTACGTAATACCGCTTGTTGGTACAGGGACACTTGCCAATGATGCGATGCTTGGCCAGATGAAAAGTGAATTTCCTAATGAAGCCGGACTAGTATTGGTGAATGGGGAGTTCGGCCATCGCCTTTATAACCAGGCAAAACAGTGGGGTCTACATATTGAAAAAATCGATGTTGGATGGGGAAATCTATTCGATATTGCGCAAATTGAAGCATATTTACAAATGGGCGGTTATCGATACATTGTATTTGTGCATGGCGAAACGTCAAACAGTATATTGAATCCGCTTGACGAGTTACGGGAGCTGGCGGATAAATATGATATCAAGTTATGTGCGGACTGTATTAGTTCGTTTGGTTCTGTACCATTTTCAATGCAGGGGCTTCACTATGCAACAGCAGTTAGCGGGAAGTCGCTCGGTGCGATGGCGGGACTTGCTTTCATCTTTTGTAAGGAACGGCCGTTTTCGAGTGATGCGCCGTTGTATTTAAATTTGCCTTATTATATAGAGAAACAAATTCCATTCACATTGCCGCATTATTTTGTGGAAGCTGTCAGTGATGCACTAAAGTTTTATCCGGGGCGCTTTGAAGTATTGGAAAAGCGGATGGCAACAATTAAAAATTCGGCATTTAAAGTAACAGCAACTTATCCGATGATTGCTACATGGGAACACCCGAAAATGGCAGAACTTCTTACTATATGTGCATTGAACGGCTTTTTACTGCATGGTGACAGCGCTTATTTAAAGCAACGCAACATCGCCCAAATCAGCACAATCCAGCCAAGTTTTGAAAAGGATTTTAAAAGATTACAAGAATTGCTTACTTATGTAATGGAAACGTTGTAGGGGATATTAAGGGATAGTTGATTGGAATGGAGGGGAGGCGACTCCTAGGGGGCTAGCCCGAGTGAGAGCGCAAGGAACAAAAGCTAAGAACGCCACGTCCTGTGGCAACGCTTTTGTGACCAACATCGTGTTGGCCTCGGGCCCCTGGAAAGCGTCCGACCCGGAATGGAAATCAACCATACTATAATGAAGAGGCGTTTACTATCATATAGAATTTTATAATGCAGAAACATTTATTTCGTTCAAATGATTACAACCAATCTTACAGCATTGTAAGGTAATTGAAAGCCAATCCGATAGAGTGTAATAGTTTAATTTGGCACAATAAGGTCATAAGGAAATTTAACATAAACATACGATGTAACTATGCCAAGGGCGCACTTCATATAAAATCTATCGGAGGACTTTCAAATGAATGAATTATTAACGACTATTTATGATGAATACAACCGCTACATTTACCATCTTTGCTTAAAGCTTACACGCAATCAAAACGAAGCAGAAGATTTAATGCAAGAAGTTTGGGTAAAAGTTGTACGCTATGAAGAATCAGTATCAAAAGTAGACCATGTAAAAGCATGGCTTACAACAATTACGATGAATACATTCCGCGACCGCTATCGCAAAAATGTACGTCGCAGTAAATACATGATGAATCAACCTGAACAATTAGACGTGCCGATTTTAGATTTGGTTCCCAACAATGATTTTACGACAGAAGAGCTTGTGGAAAAAACAGAAATCACAAAAATCGTCCAAGAGAAAATGGGCCAACTTGATAGCATTTACCAAAAAACATTATGGTATTTCTATGTGGACCAATTCTCACTAGCTGAAATTTCCGAGCTGATGAAAGTATCAATCGGTACTGTAAAATCTCGTCTGTTCCGCGCAAAAGCACGCTTGAAAGAAATTTTATTATCCGACAATGGTGTCGCAGAAGCAGTATTGGCTTAGTAAATTATAGGACGAAAGCTATGGCAGAAAGTTGCCATGGCTTTTTTTCCGTCTATGAATGGCGAATAAAAATAAAAGTGGCCAATATATCAGGAAGAGGCGAATATTATTTTAAAGTGGCTATTTTTTCTTTGAAAGTGGAGAATACAGAGGCAGTTGTGGCGAATACGAAAGAAGAAGCGGCGATTATCACACTAAAAGTGGTGAATAAAGTAAAACACGATTAGCAGAAGCCAAACAAAAGAACACATGAGCATCATATGCTCATGTGTTCTATAACTTCGTACATTTATCAAAAATTGCCGTTAAAGTTTTAATTTCATCTTCTGTTAACATGCCGAACAGGTTTTCGAAAAGATTGTCTACTTGCTGTTGAGAGCGTTCGAGCACTTCGATTCCTGCTTCGGTAATATGAATTTGCGAAGCGCGGCGATCCGTTTCATTTTGTGTTTTTTCAATGAGCCCCGCCTTAATGAGCTTCGTCGTCAAAACCGTCACGCCACCTGTAGTCACTTTCAGCTTTTCTGCAATGGCAGAAGGGCGCTTGGGGCCATCTGTATGCAAGTAAGCTAAAATTAAAATATGTGATTTCGAGAAGCCTAACTGATTTTGACTGTTCCATTGATTAGCAATTTTGCGTTCCAACGATGTCATCTTTTCAAAAAGTTCGGTTAACTGCTCGCGTTTATGCTCATTCATCAGTGTCAACTCCAAATGTTATCACTATTCTACGGCTAATTTCTGGAGGGCATTTAATTCAAATGCACGCACTTTACGAGGGATGAAACGACGAATGTCCATTTCGTTATAGCCGATCTGAATGCGTTTTTCATCAAGTAAAATAGGGCTGCGCAACATACGAGGATGCTGCTGTATTAAGTTGTACAGTTCTTGAATGGATAACTGGTCAATATCAATGTCCAGGTTTTTGAAATCATTCGAGTTTGTCGCAATAATTTCATCCGTACCATCTTCTGTCATACTTAAAATATGTTTAAACTCTGCTAAAGTCAAAGATTGAGATGTTGTTCTTTTTTCAGTATAAGTAATATTATTTTCGTTTAGCCATTTCAATGCTTTTCGTGATGAGGAACAGCTCGATTGTGTATAGATTGTTACTGTCATAATTAATTTCCTCGCTTTCCCATAATCAATAATTTGGTGATAGCTTAGTTGTAAGACATTTACTTATAATAATATCTTACCAGTAAGCTATTTATAATGCAATAAGTTTATTATATGTTTCCCTTTAACTGTTTACCCATTCTTCTAATAATTTATACGTATAAAACTATAAAAAGTTTCTAATTTAATATTACAGTTTTGTAAAGTAGAAACTAGAAGAGGGAGGGGACCTGCTGGGCGCGGTTAGTTTTGAACAGGAAATTATTCTAATATGTAGTGGGAGTGCTCTAAAAGACCGCGACTTTTTAATATATTCTTGAAATATTCTATATAGAACTTACTATTTAAAAATTTTTTCTCGAATAAAGAGGTTGACTGCGATTACCCAATAAAACAGCATTTGTTCCAATAAGTATGGCAGTTTTTAAATAAGTGCTCGAACAATTTATATATTCTTCAGCTATACCAAAAAATCCTTGCGAAGCGCTAATATATTAAAGAAAAATTCTAAAATTTGCATAGGATTTTCAAATATTTGCCATAATTCTTCTAACACACTAAAAAAACAGCGCACTCCTAAAAAAGAGTGCACTGCTTCATTAAAAACTATTTAAATTCGTTTAATTCCTTCGTTTCACGAGTCGTAAACCAGTCTTGCACGTTCCACACTTTTGTCGCTAAACCTTCATAGAACTCCGGCTCATGCGATACTAGAACGATTGTACCTTTGAAGTCCTTCATGGCGCGTTTAAGCTCTTCTTTCGCATCAACGTCCAAGTGGTTTGTAGGTTCGTCAAAGATCAGCCAGTTTGTTTGATCCATCATCAGCTTGCAAAGACGTACTTTAGCCTGCTCACCACCAGAAAGAGAATTCAGCGGACGAGTAATATGGTCTGTTTTCAGACCGGCACGTGCCAATGCTGCACGAACTTGTGCTTGTTCCATAGAAGGGAACGCATTCCACACATCATCGATCGGTGTGATTTTATCTGCTTTTACTTCTTGTTCGAAGTATGATGGCTCCAGATAGTCGCCTAAAATCACTTTACCGTCCAACGGTTGAACTTTGCCTAACATTGTTTTCAGTAAAGTCGATTTCCCGACACCGTTCATGCCGACTAATGCAATTTTTTCACCACGTTCGATTTGGAATGTAAGTGGCGGCAATAATGGTTTTTCTTTATCATAGCCAATTACTAAGTTTTCTGCTTCCACTATATAACGGCCAGGTGTACGCGCTTCTTTAAAGCTGAACTCCGGTTTTACGGCAGTTTCCGGGCGATCGATACGCTCCATACGGTCCAGCTGTTTCGCACGTGATTTTGCACGGCCGCTTGTTGAGTAACGTGCTTTGTTGCGCGCAATGAAATCTTCCTGCTGCTTAATAAATTCCTGCTGTTTTTCATATGCATCTATATGCTGGCGCTTATTGATTTCCGCAAGCTCGATAAACTTTTCATATGTCGCAGTGTAACGCGTCATTTTCGTGAACTCTAAATGTAGAATTACATCAACAACATTATTCATAAATTCCGTATCATGCGAAATTAACAGGAATGCATACGGATAGTTTTTTAAATAGTTTTTCAGCCAAGTAACATGTTCTTCATCAAGATAGTTCGTCGGCTCATCCAGTAATAATACTTTTGGTTTTTCAAGTAAAAGTTTAGCAAGTAAAACTTTTGTACGCTGACCACCAGATAATGCGGCAACATCGCGCTCCAGACCAATTGCATCTAATCCTAAGCCACGAGCGATCTCATCAATTTTCATATCAAGGCTATAGAAGTCACCAGCATCCAATGCATCCTGGATTTCAGACATTTCTTCCAATAGGCTGTCGTAATCTGCATCAGGTTCGCCTAACTCCACTGAAATTTCATTTAAACGATCTTCCTTCTTATATAAAGGTGCAAACGCGTCACGTAATGCATCACGCATAGAACGGCCGGCTGTTAAAACCGTATGCTGATCTAAATAACCGTAATGTGTGCCAGGCAACCACTCCACTTTTCCTTCATCGTGAATTGCTTGCCCTGTAATGATGCTCATCAATGTCGATTTCCCAACACCGTTTGCACCAACAAGTCCGATATGATCGCCTTCAACAAGACGGAATGAAACCTCTTTAAATAACGTACGGTCACCAAATGAATGACCTAAATTTTCAACAGTTAATATTGCCATATATAATCCTCCGAGTGTTTTAGTGTTTCCTACTAATAACGTTGATTTCCGTTTCGGCGGACGCTTTCCGGGGGCGTGGCCTGACACGAACGTCTCAGGCGTCACGCTTTTCCCCCAGGAAGCTTTGAGTGACTTCTTTGACTCCGCTTCGCTCTGCAACGAAAGGCGGAGCCGGCAGTTGCACTCGCCGCCTACACTCCAATCAACTAGATTCTTGTTTATAAAAAATTTTATCCATTAAAAAACCCGCAACATTAAAGTGCTGCGAGCTGTTTGTTTAGTTCTGCTAGCCGTGCTTCCATATTTTCAAGGCGTGCGAGCGCTTGTTTTACTGAGTCTGCATGGCCAAGTGATTCTAGCTTTTCCATATCGCCTTGAAGATTGATGTAATCATTCTTTAATTCGGCGATTTCCTGCTGAAGCTGGTCTTTTGTTTGCATCATTAATTACTCCTTTATTTTCGGAAATTAATCTTTTCATATTGTAACATAATGCATACATTTATGTGATGGGGAAAGCCTAACTTTTTAAGTTAAATATGTGCCATATTATGACGGGCATAAGCTAAATCGAGCAGCAGGTTTTTCAGAATATCATTGTTTGTCAAAATTTCAAGACTGCGCTGCTTTCGGACAGCACGTTCACGGCGCTGCTCATGAAGCAAGAGCTCCATTACGGCATTTTGAATAATGGACTGCTTCATTTTTCGACCTAACCCGATATGGATAAAGCCGTTCATCTCGCGTGTAAATGCATAATTCAGTTCATTATCCTGTTGGGCCGTTGTAATACAAGGAATTCCTGCTGCTGCCACTTTATATGGCGTATAGTTGGCATTGCAAATAATCAAGTCTGCTTGCGGCATCAACTCGAGCAGGGCATCAGGTTTTTGAACGATGACGGTATTTTTCCGGCTTAACGCCATCATTTTTAGACTATCGATGTCATGATGATAGTCATCATCAATCGCAACTGAAATCTTTAAGGGAATTTGAAGTTGGGTTAAGTGGCGTAAAGTACGGTAAGTCAGGTTGTTGCTATCCCCATCTTCAAATGCGACAACAATATGCGGAAGTGAATCTTTAATTGAGCTATCGGGTTTTTCAAGGATTTGATGTGCGACTTTTTCTAAATTTGGCGTTACGGCAAACGCATAGCTGCCGGCAAGCTCATGTGTATGGGTCTCTTCATGGGACTCACCAAACAACGAAACGATATGACAGTCGCTAAGCTGTGCACCCATGCCAAAATCATCAAAATGAACAATCGTCGGGCAAAACGGTTTAATCATTTCAATTTGTTCAACTTGGGTATCTTTGCCTTCATGGATGATTAAATGAGGTTCCAATTCACGAATTTTCTTTTTGAGTTCGATAAAACGTTCAAACTTTACAATATTTAAGCCTGTTTGGGCTAATTTATCAAGAAGCTGTTCGTTTGCAGTTTTCACAAAGAGAACGACCTCTTCTTCCTGCAACAGATTTGCCAATGTTACTGCACGCTCAAAAGGATAAGTTCCTTTAATCTCACAATGCTCGATAATCCATATAATTTTTCTTTTTTGCACGTAAATCCCATCCTTTCCACTATCTCTATAAAATATGGTGGAATTGCCGAAATTATGAATGAGAGAGTTTTCTACATATACATACATCAAAATAAAGAAAAGAGGAAACATATGAAAACGATGCGCTCGGCGTTGGTCGTAGGTGCAACAGGATTGGTCGGTTCTTCGCTTGTGAAGTTACTATGCGAGAGTGAGGAGTATGCTGCAGTCAATGTCATTTCGAGAAGACCGCTTGATTTTACGCACCCGAAGTTAGTTGTAAAGCTGTGTGAATTTGATCAGATTGCCGACAAGGATATTGAATTTGCTCATGAAGTATTTTGTTGTTTAGGAACGACGATGAAAAAAGCGGGTTCAAAGCAGCAGTTTGAAAAGGTCGATTTTGAGTATCCGCTAACGATTGCAGCTATTGCAAAAAACCGCGGGATCGGCCATTTTATTGTTATTTCTGCAATGGGAGCAAATGAAAAGGCACTTGCTTATTATAGTAAGGTAAAGGGAAAATTGGAGGCAGAACTTGTTAAAATGGATTTCCCTCGACTATCAATCGTACGTCCATCACTCATTACAGGGAATCGCCAAGAATTCCGTCTAGGAGAAACGATTGGCGATAAAGTATTAAAGATACTTAATCCGATTTTATTCGGACCGCTGAAAAAGATGCATTCCATAACAGCAACACAAATAGCATTGGCAATGAAAGTAATTGCACTTCACGGGAAAGAGCAAAATGTGGCGATTTACTTATCAGATGAACTGCTGGAAATGCAAATGCCCATGATTGAAAAGAGAGAAGCTTTAGCAGAAGAAGAAGAAGTGACCTTTAACTGGGATAAATACAAGGAAGACACATTGCCGACAGTAAATATTGAGGACGTAGAGGGAAGTGGGAAAAATGAAGAGCGGGGTAAATAAGGCTTAACAATCCTCACTTCCAGTTAGGAAATTATTGAAATCCCTTTCCCGATATAACAATGTAAGACGAAAGACTGAAATTAAACTTTACTAAGCAACTACCTATTAAAAAGCAATGTTATTCTGATACAATATGAGTACAATGATTTACATGGAGGAACATTTATGAAAATATTACTTGTCGATGGAACCATTTTTGGTCGTAAAACCGGCGTTCTTTTGGAACAGGTTCAACAATATATTCAAGCTTTCAACCCTTCGCTAGAATTAGAGATTTTATACTTCTCAAAATTACAGCATCAAATTTTAGACGGCAGTCCGCTAAATGATGATATGAAAAAAATGATACAAAAATTTGAAGAAGCAGATGCTTACATTTTCGCATCACCGATTTTCCAGGCATCGATCCCAGGCGTACTGAAAAATGCCTTCGATATGATTCCACCAAAAGCGTTACGTTACAAGCCTGCAGCTATTATCGGCAATGGTGGAACATACCAGCATCATTTAGTATTGGAAAACCAATTGCGCCCGATTCTTGATTACTTCCGCTGCCTAGTTACACCAAACTATGTATACACACATGCGGATCACTTTGATAAAGAAAATAAAATTATCGATGAAGATGTGCACAACCGCCTGCGCGAACTTGCACGAGTATTCGTTCAATATTGCGAAATGACAAAAACATTATCAAAACAAGCAGTTGATATGCAATAACCATTAGGAGCCTCCATTAATATATGGAAGCTTCTTTTTTATTTCTTCGGCAAACGCCTCATTACCCCTCAGAAAATTCATGAATATAAATTGGCGTATAATAAATTTCTTTAATCATCATAATTTAAAGTTAGGAAGATGCTATAATAGAATTGTTAAATTTTGTAATGACGAGGAACGGAAAATAGTTTCAATTGAATCCAACGTCATTTTGAAGTACCATGAATATTTATGTAAAGAGAAGATTTTACTTCCGGAGCATTTGGAGGCGAACCAATAGTGGAACAAACGATATGGCAACAGGAAGAAACACACTTAAAAGAAATTAGTGCTCTTCTAAAACAACAAATAAAGATTCAGTCCAATCATTTAAAAAAGCAAAAAGGAGACATTGTTGAGGAACGCTCACAAGCATCTTCGGAGTTTAACGATGTTTCAGGGGAAAGTGCCATTCAGTTTTCGCAAATGCTGCAAACGATGCAATTGCGCGAACGGGAGTATCTGAATGCCAGCGAACAATTGAGCAAAATGCATATTTTATATAAAAGTCCGTATTTCGGGCGTATTTCAATTGAAAATGAAGAAGGCGAGCGGGAACATTTATATATTGGCTTATCAACATTCCGCGAACCAAATACGGATGATGTGCTGATTTATGACTGGCGTGCACCAATTTCAAGCCTTTTTTATGAAAATAAAGTCGGAAAAGCACGCTATCAAATTCCGGACGGAGAATACATTTCGGTTACGATTCAAGGCCGCCGTCAGTATAAAGTAAAGTACGATGAGCTGTTGCAAGTGTTGGACGCGGATATATATGTAGGCGATGAAGTGCTGCAAAGTCTGCTGTCGGATACGGCAAAAGAAAAGATGAAATCGATTGTCGCAACGATCCAAAGTGATCAGAATATCGTCATTCGTTCATCGAATAAGGATAATTTAATCGTACTCGGACCGCCTGGCAGCGGGAAGACATCTGTTGCGATGCAGCGAATTGCTTATTTACTGTATGAGTACCGCCAAACAATGAATGCACGCAGTATTCTGCTTATTTCACCGTCCGATTTGTTCAATGACTACATTTCGAATGTGCTGCCGGAGCTCGGTGAGGATAATGTTCAACATACGACGTATTACCGTTTGTTGCGCGATTTAAAGTTATCTTATTATAAAGCAGAATCAAGCTACGAAAATATTGAACGTCTTCAAAAGGCGAGCAAAGAGGAACGCGAGCACTATGCATTTAAAGGTTCGCATGCATACGTAAAGCAGCTGCTGAAGTATATTGAAAGTCTAAAGAAGAGCGGCATGCCGTTTTATAATTTAAAAGTTGAAGGAAAGCTGTTCGTTTCCGCCAAGAAACTGACGGATCTGTTTTATGACAAGTTCGGCGCATTGGATATTGATTTCCGCTTGAAAAAAATCCGTACAGTACTGCTGGAAAAAATAGAGCAGGAAAAAACAAAAGACCGCAAAGTATTGATGAAGGAATTAAAGTCAGTCAATACGTATATCGGGACAGATAAGGAAATCGAGCAGCAGGCAAATGAAAAGCTTCAAAAAAGGTACGGCAAACTTGAAAGTGCGATTCATCAGCTAGGGTTTGTAAATTTAAATAAAATGTATCTGCATACGTTAACATACCAAAATGATAATTTAAAAACACAAATGATTCAGGCTGCAACGACTGAAACGCTGAAACAACGCATATTATATTACGAAGATTTGGCACCAATCATGTATATGCAAGCTGTTGTAAAAGGCTTGTATACAGATAATACGATTAAACATATTGTCATTGATGAAATTCAGGACTATTCGTATTTGCAGCTGCTGACGATTAAAGCAATGCATCCAAAAGCGCATTACACATTGCTGGGGGATAAAAACCAGGTCGTGCATCCGCAAATGAAGGACTCACTTGCAGGTCCATTGTCCAAGCACTTTAAAGCAGTCGAGTTAAATAAATCGTATCGCTCGACAAATGAAATTACCGATTTTATGAGTGCGATTTTAAACAACAAGACAACCGAGTCGCTTGGTGTATCAGGGGATAAGCCACAAATTATCGAAACGAATACAGGGTGCAAAACAATTGCCCAGCTTGTCGGCTTGCATTATAAAGAAGAAGAAAGCTTCGTCATTTTATGCAAAAATAAGCTGGCATGCGAACAATTATACAACGAATTAAAACCGCTTCTTCCACAGCTTCAGCTCGTTACAGAAGAACAGAAGGTATATATGAAGGGGCTGCTTATCATGCCCGGCTATATGGCGAAAGGCTTTGAGTTTACAACAGTTCTTGTAGCGGATGCCAATGCCCATGTATACAGGGAAGAGATGGATGCGTATTTACTGTATACAATTGCTTCACGTGCGACACGCCACTTATTTCTAGTAACGGACGGAACATTACCAAAAGCGCTTGCACACATCGGAGAACAGTATTATCGTAAAGAAGTGAACATTTAGCCGCCTTAATGCGTCTAACCGAAGAGGACTACTTTTTTAGGAGATACAAATGGAAAATTTTGATTTGATTTTAGTGTTAAAGCATTTTATTATCGGTATTGTTCAAGGTTTAACTGAACCGATTCCGGTGTCATCAAGTGGGCATGTCATGATTGTAAGTGAAATTCTGGGAATGGGCGAACAGGGCTTTACATTCGCAATCCTAACGAATACGGCATCATTGATTGCAATTATGTTTATTTACCGTGAAGATATTATTCGGTTAATTACTGGATTTTTACTGTTTATTAAAACACGTAATGCGCGATACCGTAAAGACTTTAATTTTGCGCTTTACGTCATTATCGGCTCGATTCCAGCAGGTGTTTTAGGGGTTTTGCTAAGCGATGTTATTGCAGACAGCGTGAGCATGACGACAATCGCGATTATGCTGTTCGTGACAGGGATTGCCTTATGGTTAATTCGTAATTTACGCGGAACGAAACGCGACGGGGATTTATCAGCAAAGGATGCCTTATTAGTAGGTTTTGGGCAGGCAGTTGCATTAACACCGGGGATTAGCCGATCGGGTGCGACAATTATTTCGGCAATCGCTGTCGGAATGAAACAGGAAACAGCACTGCGTTTCTCATTCATGCTGTATATTCCGGTGAGTTTAGGCGGTGTCGTTTTAGGGTTTACAGACTTCCTCGATGAGCCAAACAAAATGGATTTAGCCCTTCCGTATACAGTTACATTCCTTGCGACATTGTTTATGACATATTTCGCCATGCGCTGGTTCATGGGTATTATGAAAAACGGAAAGCTGCATTACTTCACGTATTACTGCTTTTTAGTTGGTATTTTATTATTAATATTCTTTTAGCATGGATAAACACGCTTGTAGTCTTAAAGGCTATAAAGCGTGTTTTTTAGTTCAAAGTAAGGTAGGGGTTACCGGTAATTTTCCATTTATTTTCCCAAATAAAACGGAATTACTTTCTCTATTTTTTCGAGTATTTGCATAACCTAATTTATCAGCCTTCCAAACCAATTTAGCACTCTATTTTTTGTCAAATTCAACTCGTCCAGTAAAAAAAGATTGACAAATGAAGCAGATTTTTATTTAATTAGTTAGGTTAACTAACCATTTTAGAAGAAATAGGGAGGTAATATAATTATGACTTTCTTTTTACAATTGCACCGTTTTCATAAACGATATACGCAGCGTCTTACTAATATACTGGCAGTGCATGAACTGTCTAATGCCAACTGGTCTTTAATGCATTATTTGGCGAATGAAGAGCTGGCAACAATGAGCCAGATTGCGAAATATTGGGATGTTGAGAAGCCGACTGTTTCCGCAAATGTTAAGACATTGACGAAACAAGAGCTTATTCAAATGAAACAAGGCAATGACAGACGGGAAAAATATATAAGTTTGACTGAAAAAGGAGAAAGATTGTATAAAAATATTTCCCCGGAAATTAAATTTCTACAAAATCAGCTATTAAACAACCTGTCAGACGAACAACAGGAGCTTTTCGAAAAAGCACTGTCTGATATGGAGAAAATATTGAAAGAAGGGCTAGAATGAAGGGAACAAAAGAACCAATCTGGACGAAGGATTTTATCATTGTATCGATCATTAACTTTATAGCAATCTTAATATTCTTCCTGCTAATGGTGACCATTTCAAGTTATGCAGTAGACACATATCAAGTTTCTACAAGTATTGCAGGACTTGTTTCTAGTATTTTTATTATCGGATCATTGATTGGCCGGATAGGGGCAGGACGTCTCATCGGCAGTATCGGGCCACAGAAGATGCTTTTAATTGGTCTTATTATATTTTTCGTAACAACAACACTTTATTTAATGGAATGGGGCGTTGTTTATTTATTGATTATCCGCTTATTACAAGGGATAGCTGTCGGAACGGTCGGAACAGCTACAGGTACGATTGTTGCTATGATTTTACCCGCATCACGTAAAGGGGAAGGGATTGGATACTTTAGCTTAAGCGCTATTTTGGCGACAGCAATAGGGCCGTTTGTCGGCATGTTTATGCTGAAGCTTGAAAATGGCTTTGATGTTATTTTTTATATGAACACTGCGCTTTCGCTTATATTACTAATCGCTTATTTCTTTGTTAAAATTTCCTTACCACAACCGAATAAACAAAGTGGAAATCAGGAAGAAAAGCTTTCATTTCTGGAAAAATTCATTGAACCAAAAGCGCTTCCGATTTCATTTATTGCCTTATTAATTGGCTTTGCATACTCGGGAGTTATGACGTTCATTACGTTTTATGCAAGAGAAATCAATTTAGTGGAAGCGGCAAGCTACTTTTTCTTAGCCTATGCGGGGGTTGTCGTTATTTCTCGTCCATTTACCGGGAAATTGATGGATGTGCGTGGTCCGAATATTATTGTGTATCCATGTATTGCCGTTTTCGCGATTGGAATGTTGCTATTCAGTCAGGCATCAGCAGGCTGGATGCTGTTACTTGCAGCTGTCCTTATTGGCTTTGGCTACGGGAACTTCAATTCCATTGCCCAAACGATTGCAGTTAAAGTAACGGAGCCACATCGATTTGGCTTAGCAACATCCACATACTTCATTTTGTACGACTTAGGATTAGGTGTCGGACCATTTATTTTAGGGATGATTGAACCTTATACAACATACCGTACAATCTTCGTATCGATGATTCCGCTAATTCTTGTCTGTATTCCGTTATATTATTTATTAGTAGGAAGAAAGCGAAAGCTGGCATAAGTTCTATTAAAGTAATTATTCAGAATGACAGTTTCATGTCATTAACTTACTAGCAATAAGCATGTATCTTCTTAAATGGTACATGCTTATTGTTTATTCGTTTAAAAAGTGATAAAATTTTGAAAATTACAAAAAGGAAGAGAGTCTATTATGCAATATTCTGATAGCATTTTAAAAACACCATCATCATTCATCCGAAATATTTTAAAGGTAACGGATGCATACGACGTCATTTCATTTGCGGGAGGCTTGCCAAATCCAATCTCATTTCCAATTGATGAGTTAAAGCAGTCGGTAAATGATGCGATTGATGCAAATGGTGCAAAGGTATTTCAATATTCTACGACGCAAGGTTATTTGCCGCTACGTCAGTATATTGCAGAAAAATATAATAACAAGCAATCGAACTTAAATTATACAGCAGATGATGTACTAATTACGACAGGATCCCAGCAAGCATTAGAGCTTATTTCCAAAGTTCTGCTGAACAAAGGGGACGGGGTTGTTATTGAGGAGCCCGGTTATTTAGGAGCGATCCAGGCATTTACATTACGTGAACCAAGTTTCTATGGTGTAACACTGGAAACAGAAGGACTGAATGTAGAACAGTTGAAGGATGTACTAAAACAGCCGAATGTGAAAATGGTATACACAGTTCCGAATTTCCAAAATCCTACTGGGTTAACGTATACGAAAGAGCGCCGTGAAGAAGTATTTGAAGCGGTAAAAGATCAAGATGTCATTTTTATCGAGGATGATCCATACGGTGAGCTTCGTTTTACTGGGGAACACTTGCCATATATCGCAGCTGGGAAGATGACAAACAGTGTCGTATTAGGTTCGTTTTCAAAAACGGTTACACCGGGTATGCGCCTAGGTTATATTTTGACGAAAAATCATGAACTTCTAAATCATGTCGAAACAGCGAAGCAGGCAACGGATTTACATACAAACATTTTCGCACAATACATTTTGCATCAGTATTTAACGACGAATGAGTATGAAGCGCATGTTGAGAAAATTATAGCACTCTACAAAACGCAAGCAGATGCGATGCTGGCTGCAATGGAAAAGTACTTCCCGCCATATGTGAAATATACAAAACCTGAAGGCGGTATGTTTGTATGGGTAACTCTTCCGGAAGGCGTAAATGCGCTTGATAAGTTTTCGGAAGCGATGGAGAAAAAAGTAGCATTCGTGCCGGGAAATCCATTTTATACGAATAAAGAATCAGTTAATACACTGCGTCTGAACTATACAAATGCAACACCTGAAATTATTGAAGAGGGTATTAAACGTTTAGCGGAAATTTTATAAGTAAATTTAGGGAAGCTATTGCTTGGAGGAATCCGAGTAATAGCTTTCTCTTATATTGTAAGTTTCTAGAAGGAAAAAAGGGGAATAATAATATAATTATATTAATTGAGAGCACACGTTGAGTGAACTAGAGAAGCGATTGCACCATTTCAGGTTTTTCCGCTGTCACCGGTCCTATATCGTCAATTTACATAAAGCAAGGGAAATCCTTACGTGGACCTGCAACAGTTACAGCTTATCCCTTTAAGGTACAAACAAATCATAAGTACCATTATCACGCACAAAACTTACGGAGCTATAAGAAATTGTCGGAATATAGATTTCCTGGGAAATAGCCCGTGCAATTCATCGAATTTTAACACCAAACACCTTCAATTTGCGACAATTCACCCTCAAAATAATGCTGTCATTTCCATTCTCCCTTAAATTAAAGGTAACAACGAAACCAAGGAGGAACAAATGATGACAAACATTATTGAGGTTCAAAATTGGCAAATGAAGTTTGGGAATTATTCAGGAAACGTACGAAAGATGAATAGCTTGGAAATAGAAATGGCTGTGCCGAAGTCTAAGTTTCGGCACAGCTGTTTTTTATCGTTATGAAACTATAAAAAGAAGCATACCCGATAGAGTATGCTTCTTGCAACTAACTATGTGAACTTAATTCCTTAGAATTAAAGTTTTGTTACGTTAGTAGCTTGTGGGCCACGGTTGCCTTCTTCAACGTCGAATTCAACTTTTTGACCTTCGTCTAAAGTTTTGAAACCTTCGCCTTGGATAGCTGAGAAGTGTACGAATACATCGTTACCGCCTTCAACTTCGATGAAACCGAAACCTTTTTCTGAGTTAAACCATTTTACTGTACCTTGTTGCATGAGAGAAAACCTCCAAAAAATTAATTAATTGAATTGCTAAATGTATAAAAAATTCACACATTAAAAAAGGGAGCGTACACGTTCACTTTTTTAATATGTGAATTGATCGTAAACAGCTTAAGCAATTTAATTAACTTTATTGTATAACAACATTATCCAAATGTCTACTAAAAATTCTCCAAATACAGAAGAAAATTTTGATTTTTCGTACAAATGAAGGGAAAGTACGATTATCAGGAAATAAATTAACAGTATTTTACTAGCTACTTTCGGAATAATAAGTAAATTTTTGTGAATTTATTAAATTTCATTTAGATAACTCGGTGTTTGTATAATTAAAATAAACTGAATGGATCAATTGGTTTATGGGAAATTAACGTGTCGTGTATGTTTTTTAGACTGCTTTCATCCCTGTATAATTAATTGTTCCCCCTATTTTGAAGTTTTAAACATCATTGTTGTAATTATTTTATTGAAGTTACCTGAACAAAATCAAATGATTAGTTCATAATCTCTAAAAAAGTTGAACCAGTAGGCCAGGTGACGAAGGCTCTAGAAGAAATTGCTCAAAGAAACTTATCGATACAACCATTGAAAATTAAAAATAAAGACGAAGTGGGTATGATGGGGCAAAGTTTTAATGAAATGCTGACAGATCTTCGAAGTATTGTCTCGAATGTAAATGAGTTGTCTATGCAGGTGGCTGCAAATGCTGAAGAACTTTCGGCAAGCTCGCAACAAAGTTTGGCCTCATCACAGATGGTGGCAAAATCAGCCGAGAATCAGTTGACTACAAGCACAGAGCAAGCGCACCATATGAATGCATCGATTGGTTCAATGGAAGAGCTACGTACAAGTGTTGATCAGATTTCAGGTGACAATGAACAAATGCTGAATGCCACTACTGATGTCAAAGATTTAATTGATCAAGGGGCGACAACGATTCAAAATGTTGTGGACCAAATGCAAACTATTCATACGACGTTTAAAGATACTACACAAATGATGAATACAATGTCCCAGCATTCGAGCAGCATTCAAAATATCACAGGTATTATTACAGACATTGCTGACCAAACCAATCTGCTAGCATTAAATGCTGCAATCGAAGCAGCGCGTGCAGGAGAGCATGGGAAAGGGTTCGCAGTTGTAGCGGAAGAAGTACGGAAGTTAGCGGAGCAATCGAAAAACTCAGCGACAGAAATTGGCGGTATGGTACAGCAAATTCAACAGACATCGAGTACGGCAACGAAAACAATTGTGGACGGCGGTACAATGGTTGATGAAGGAATGGAGAAAACATCTGAATCACTACGTGTATTCGGGGATATTGAAAACGGTATTGGAGAAGTGGTTTATCGTGTGGAATCTGTATCTGCAGCAATAGAAGAAATTCAGGCAATGACAGGCTCGGTAACAGAAAGCATGAGATCTGTTCAAGACCTTGCAGCAATAACAGCCGATAGTGCAAGCGACACGAGCGCGGCAACAGAAGAACAATTAGCGGCAACGGAAGAAATTTCGAGCAACGCTTATTCCCTATCTGAACTAGCTGAACAGCTGCAGCGAGAAGTTAGTCTCTTTAAACTATAATTGGAAGGGGCCATTAGCTGATATCAGTTAATGGCTCTTTTAATTGTATGCTATAGTAAAAACAAGGATTTTTGAAAGGATGAAACATATGGTTAAAAGCTTAGTATTAGCAGAGAAACCTTCAGTTGCACGCGATATTGCGAATGTCCTGAAGTGTCATAAAAAAGGCAATGGATTTTTAGAAGGAGACAAATATATCGTCACATGGGCGTTAGGACATTTAGTAACGCTGGCAGATCCGGAAAGCTACGACGAGAAATATAAGAAGTGGGATTTAGCCGATTTACCGATGCTGCCGGAACGTCTGAAATTAACAACAATCAAGCAGACAAGCAAACAATATAATGCGGTTAAATCACAGCTAACGCGCAAAGATGTTAATGAAATTATCATTGCAACAGATGCCGGTCGTGAAGGGGAGCTTGTTGCCCGCTGGATTATTGAACGTGCAAAAGTAAATAAACCGGTTAAGCGTTTATGGATATCATCTGTTACCGATAAAGCAATTAAAGAAGGCTTTGCGAATTTAAAGCCAGGGAAAGCGTATGAAAACTTATATTATGCAGCTGTTGCCCGAAGTGAAGCCGACTGGTATATCGGGCTGAACGCAAGTCGTGCATTATCGACGAAATTCAACGCACAGCTTAATACAGGTCGTGTACAGACGCCGGTTGTCGCAATGGTTGCGGCCCGCGAAGATGAAATTAAGCATTTTAAACCTCAAACGTATTATGGGATTGAAGCCCAAACGAAAGAGCTGAAATTAACTTGGCAAGATCAAAATGGCAATTCGCGCAGTTTTGATAAAGAAAAGATTGACCGAATCGTTAACACACTGGATAAGCAAAATGCGAAAGTAATCGACATTGAACGTAAACCGAAAAAGTCGTTTTCACCAGGGCTATATGATTTAACTGAATTGCAACGTGATGCAAACAAGCTATTTGGCTATTCGGCAAAGGAAACGTTGAATATTATGCAAAAGCTTTATGAATCACATAAAGTGCTCACATATCCTCGTACCGATTCACGGTACCTGTCATCGGATATTGTCAGCACATTGCCTGAACGCGTGAAGGCATGTGCTGTTGGGGAATATCGCACATTAGCAAACAAAGTACTAACAAAGCCGATTAAGGCCAACAAATCGTTTGTTGATGATAGTAAAGTATCGGATCACCATGCCATTATCCCGACTGAAGAATATGTAAACTTTGCGAACTTCAATGATAAAGAGCGTAAAATTTATGATTTAGTCGTAAAGCGTTTCCTTGCGGTACTTTTCCCTGCACATGAGTTTGAGCAATTAACGGTTCAAGCCGAAATCGGGAAAGAGAAGTTCATCGCACGCGGTAAAACGGTAATTACTGCCGGGTGGAAAGAAGTGTACTCGAACCGTTTTGATGACGAGGAAACTTCAGAGGATGTAAAGGAACAGCTGTTGCCACGCCTTGAAAAAGGACAAGTGCTAAACGTGTCATTACTAGCCCAAACTTCAGGACAAACGAAACCGCCAGCACGTTTTACAGAGGCGACGATATTGACAGCGATGGAAAATCCGGCAAAATATATGAACACGCAAAATAGAGCTCTTGCCGATACATTAAAATCAACTGGAGGGTTAGGGACTGTTGCGACACGTGCTGATATAATCGATAAATTGTTCAATTCATTCCTTATTGAAAAGCGCGGAAAAGACATTCACATTACGTCAAAAGGCCGCCAGCTGCTTGATTTAGTGCCGAATGAACTGAAATCACCGGAAACGACAGCACAGTGGGAGCAAAAGCTTGAACAAATTGCTAATGGCAAGCTGAAAAAAGATGTCTTCATTAATGAAATGAAACAACACACAAAAGCAATCGTTGCTGATATTAAAAACAGTGATAAAAAGTTCAAGCACGATAATATTTCAACGAAGACCTGCCCAGATTGCGGAAAGCCGATGCTTGAAGTAAACGGGAAAAAGGGCAAAATGCTTGTATGCCAGGACCGTGAGTGTGGTCACCGCAAAAACGTCTCACGCGTAACGAATGCCCGTTGCCCGCAATGTAAGAAAAAGCTGGAGCTGCACGGACAAGGCGATGGTCAGATTTTTGTATGTAAATGTGGTTACCGTGAAAAATTATCCGCATTTGAAGCACGCCGTAAAAAAGAAGGCGGCGGTAAAGTTGATAAGCGCAGTGTACAAAAATACTTGAAGCAGCAGGAAAAAGAAGTTGAGCCAATTAATAACGCATTTGCAGATTTATTAAAAGGCATGAAGTTTGATGAGTAATCATTTTGAATAATTAAATGCAAGATTGGAAAACCGTACTTTAAATAAGTGCGGTTTTCATGTTTTAAAGGGGTTCTGGAGTT
Source organism: Solibacillus isronensis (assembly GCF_023715405.1). Classification (NCBI taxonomy): domain Bacteria; kingdom Bacillati; phylum Bacillota; class Bacilli; order Caryophanales; family Caryophanaceae; genus Solibacillus; species Solibacillus isronensis. The sequence continues at coordinate 2,326,780 of NZ_JAMBOC010000001.1, read as the reverse complement.
TCTACTATATTAATCAATAAATAGCGTGAGAATGGAATCTATTGGAGCTTCACCATTCGCAACTGCCATCACTTTATCAACATACTGCTTGTCGATTAAATACTTTAACGGCTGCTCTACTGTATTAAAATGTTTGAATGTTTCCCGTGCTATCTCATCCCATTCTTTATAATAGGTTAAGTAGTCATTTGCCGTTACTTTTGTTCTTGATGTGCCTTCCTCAGGGATGCACTCAAAATCCTCATCATCTCCCAAAGTGCCGTAATCACATGTTAATTGCTCGCCAGGTTGAATGTCTTTTGCAGCCATTTGAAAATTATAAGCTGTATCGACACAATTTGGATTGAAACTGTGATTCATGTATTTTGCGTGATCCCAATGAAGAACATAAAGGCCGTCAGAATCTAAATATGCATATTTATAGACATCCGCTTTTTGCAAATCACCAAGGGTTTCAATGAATTCCTCTGTCAACATCAGGTCAAGGTCATCTTTAATCCAGACAATCGTTCCTTTAGGAATTAATTTTGTTGCAAAGACACCGACGCCTACCTCCTCACTGACGAATTGAATTTCTGTATCCGGGTGCATCATTTGTTATTCCTCCTAAAAATAATCCCATTCAAATGTTATGTTGGACGGGGATAAGTCATTTCCTTGAAATCAGATTGTTTTAATATGTTTATGTCATTACTTTCTATTTGGAATAGGCTTTCGTCTTGTTTTAAAACGCTATGATGCACGTGAATTTCACGTTATATTGCGGAATCCATTTCATTAGAAAACCATGTAGAATAATTACTGTTCTACATGGTTTATTTCACAAGCCTAACGTGATTATTGAATTCTCTTTATTCTTTTGTGCAATAATCCATCCGAGCTGTTATTCTCACCAAAAACAAAATCCGGCATATAGTAAGCTAAATATTTTCCGTAATTACTTTCCGTCTTCATTAATAACTCATCGACATAATAGGCACCTAAAGGAATCGTATCTAATAGTAAACTTGCGGTACCTGCATATATTCCGCACGCTACCTGAAAGTATGTGGCACTTGTGTTGTATTTTTTGAATATATCTTCACTTTTCATCGTGTTATACATATAGATTTCCTTATCTTCGTAAACTAAAAGAACCCCGACAAGATCTTCTCCTTCAACTTCTCCCTCAGCAGGGTCGATTAACGCTTGATTCCAATTCCAAAGGTCATCCACATCATCTAAATTATTTCGGATTAATTCCGTTGTATGTTCATTAACCCGATAAAGAAAGCCTAACTCAAAATCAAACAGTTTTCCTAATGACAGTACTTCCTCATGGGGCATGAGACATCCATAAAATTCTCGATCTCTTAACGTAACCTTAAATTCGGTCGCATACACATGATCGTACATGTAGAGCGGAATCTGATCACGGACAAACATAGGATAGCTTAAAATAGCTTCATCGAGAAAACATTCAACAGACCATGTTGTATAGATCGTTTTAGGATCGACAAGGTTTTCGTCTTTATAAAAAGAACTGTCATGCTCAAAAATATAGCAAGCTAAAGGTGGGTCACTCGTATGTTCCTTCAATAATTTAATTGCCATCCATTGCACGACACCGGGATTCATACCTGAGCCTATAATAGCTCTCGTATTGGTAATGGCATCTTTCTTTTTTTCGAACCGGGTATATCGTTCGGGAAGCGGAAAGCCATACAAGCTTTCGTCTAGATCAACTGCAGTGTTTTCTAAGGCTGAGTTTATATAATGAACGCCAAGCTTATTGCAGCATTCGACCATTTCGATGGTATCGGCCCAGGATACATCAATCACTAGTTTGGTGCTGGTTGATTGTAAATGTTCGATAAATTGATCAAGGTTATTCAAATCAAATTGAACGGTAATTATTTTATCCTTTAAATTAGGGAACAGTTGATGGTAGTAATCCATTGTTTTTTGTTTGATATCAATTAAGTAAAGCTTTGAAGTTACAATAAAATGGTGGATGGGATCATTTTTATCGGTAATCGAGTGATTTAAAATCGATAAGATAGACTTCGCAACACCACCCGTACTGCCAAGAATTGTGATTGTATATTCATTTAGTTGAACCACAGCAAAACATCCTTTACCTGTAATTCCTATAGCGTATGAAATTTTGGTGGGGGGTGTATGTATGACTAACTAGTTTAGAAAAATAAATTTAGTATGAAAAAAAATACCATTTTCTCTTGTGGAGAATAATGGTATTTAAAAGGCTCTATTTTAAGCAATATTTAGCAACGACTTCAGCTCCAGCTTTTGCTGCAACTAATAGTGCCCGTTCGTCAATATCAAACTTTGGGTGATGGTTCATATAAGGTACATCTAAATACGTCGGTTGGCAGCCAATATAATAAAAAGTGGAAGGCTTTGCGAGTGCATAATAGGCAAAGTCCTCAGATCCGGAGAATAAAGGCGCTTCTTCAACGGCAATGATTTCTTCCTGTTCCGAAGCTTCCAGTATTTCTACTACAAAGTTTGTTAAGTCTTCATCGTTTACTAATGGCGGGTAATCCTTTTCGTAAGTGAGCGTACAAGTAACACCAAATTGGATCTCCAAACCATCTACTAAACGTTTGATTTCCTGCTCAATCGTAGCGTGAACTGTATCGTTCATATATCGGACATCACCTTCAAGTGTTACCGCATCTTTAATAACATTGAACGTGCCTTTTCCATCAAAGGAACCGATTGTGACGACACCCATATCATACGGGTTTAACCGTCTGCTAATAACCGTTTGTACCGTTGTTACAAAATTCGAGGCTGCAACAATCGCATCGTTTGCCAGGTGAGGGGACGAACCATGCCCGCCTGTACCATGTACGACCAGTTTGAAAAATGAGCGACCGGCCATTGCAGCACCAGCACGGTAACCGATATGACCAACCTTAAATGTTGGAAATAAATGTGCTCCGACAATAATTTCACAGTCATCGAGCAAGCCGGAAGCCATCATACTTTTCGCACCACCAGGGGGTTTTTCCTCTGCATGCTGATGAATAATTTTTACTGTTCCGTGCAGTTCATCCTTTAATTGAATAAGGCAGTCCGCTAAAACAAGCAAATACGCAGTGTGACCGTCATGACCGCAAGCATGCATGACACCAGGGTTTTTCGATTTGAATGGGACATCTGTTTCTTCTTCAATTGGCAAGGCATCAAAATCTGCACGTATTCCGATGACGGGACCCGGATGACGGCCTTGAATTTCTACAATAATTCCGTACCCATTGCCGACATTGCGATGGACATTTACGTCTTTATTTTCATAGAAATCCGCGATATACTGCGCTGTTTGCTGTTCTTCAAAGGAAAGTTCCGGATTTTCATGCAAATGACGGCGAATTGCAATCATCTCATCGTTCCTAGTTGCTAACTTTTCCATTAACTGTTGTTTAATTGTCATGATGCTTGTTCACCTGCTTTCATTTTTTCAAGAATTACGGCAAAGAGTACTGTTCCTGCAATACAAATAAATGTTTGGAATGACGGCGGAACAGGACCAAGCGCTGCAAAAATACCTAACCCGATTGCACCGATTCCCCAAACAGGCTTTTTAAGGGCAAACTGTGCGAGCACGCCTCCAAAAATAGCCGGCAATACAAAGCTGAAGCTCGCGCGGATTGACTCAGGCAGCGCATTAATTAAGTAAGAACCACCTAAAATTACAGCAATTAGCATTGTTGTATTCACAATCGAAGCAGCAGAAATTGCTAATGTCGCTGTAACTTCACCTTTGCGTGTCCCTGGCTCTGCTTTTACGATGGATTGGGCAATAGATGCGCTAGGTAAGCACATATTTCCGATATTGCCTGTTAGAAAGGCCAAATACGTGCCCGACACACCTAAAATTGGGTAGTAGCTAATTGGCTCGACAAACCAGATGATCGATACAACGGCCCCGTAACTTAAAAAACCTGTTAAGATAACAGACCAACCTGGATGGTACCCTAGACCAAATGATAAATAGAGGGGAAGGGCAATCGTACAAATGATGACACTCCAAATAGTAAGACGCCCCCAGAAATGTGCCTGACTATGAAACGTTGCAAAGTTTTCCTCGCTTTTTGTAGGTGAAGCATCTGTTGTGTGACGCTCTAAAACGACCATTTTAATCATCCTCCTTCAATTAGATTAAGAAATACCCGACGCTCATACCGATTAAAATAACTAATCCTAGTGACCACTCACGGAGCCAATTCTGGTTAAAGCGTTGAGCTGCCCACATAATAACCGGCATTACAAGTAAAGCGACTATAAAAATAATCGTTTCATTCATACCTTTTGCGATCTGGCCACCACCAAAATATCCGAAAGCACCAATCATTGCTGCAGTCGAAATGACACTTAACCATTTTGCCCGATTGCCGCCACCGCTCGTTAACTTACTTTGAAGGCGACCAAGAGATTTCGTAAACAATGTTGTAACAATCAACCATCCCATGCCGCCTAAACACATTGTCCAAACTGCTGCTGTAAATGCTTGTGCTGAAAAGTTTTTGTCGCTCAACTGTTCACCTGCTGCTTCGGCCCCAAGACTTGCTCCTACTGTTTCGATCGGTGCTGATCCGACAATACCAATTCGCATCATTGTCGTTGGTTCACCAATTAAAGTAATTAAAGAAATGGCCACGATAATAATGGCAAATGATGGACCTAATGAACTAATTGCACCTGTTCGAATAATTGAAGTGACTTCCTTGTTCGTTAAGCCTACTTCTGGTGCTACTTTCTTTGAAATCCGTATAAAGACAATGGCTTGGAAAATTACAATGAGTACAACGACAAATGCTATAACCCATAAAATCGGATGATCCATAATCTCTGATGCTAAGTTCATAAAACCCCTCCTTTAAATTGACGAACAATTCAGTTTTTTAATACTATACTTTGTTTTCTTGTTGCGAAACAATGTGTAATCCTCTATATTTATAAATAAAATTATGGAATATTCTATATATTTCAGAAAGAGGGGAATGTCTATGTCAGATGGACAAGAAGCAATTCTACGTCACTTAACACTTTCAAATAAACAGTTATCTATCCTCGTGGAAAGTATCCGGACAATCACTTCCAAACTTCATATTGATGAAGTATTACATACAATCATGCGGCATGCACTGAACGTTATTCCTGAAGCAGATGCAGGGTATTTAATGCTTTTTGATGAACAGAAACAGTGTCTAATTCCGAAAACCTATATTCATTTCCCGCCACTTATTGAACAATTTCAAACAAAGCCGAATGAGGCCATTACTGGTCGTGTATTTGCGACAGGAATCGGTGAGTTCTTTAACAGTTACGATGAAATTATGGCTGCTATGTACCATCAAAATGTAAGCCCGCGTAATTTACAGACAATATTAAAGAGCGCACATGTTCCGCAAGCAGCTCTTTGTGTACCGATAACTGTTGATGCTAAGCCAATCGGCATCATGATCCTTCACCAACTTCGAAAGAAAAGAGACCTCACACAAGAAGATCTATTATTTTTTCAAGCCTTTGCCGATCAGGTAGGGGTGGCAATTCAAAAAGCCCAGTATTATGAACAGATGACTGAGAAAGTAAAAGAAGCGCACGAATTATCTCTGGCATTAGAGACAAAACATACCCTTCTTAAACAGCGCTATGATGTGCATGCTACATTAAATCAATTGCTCTTACAAAACGAACCGATTTCCGTCATTTTAAATGAACTAAAAAACTTAACACAATTACCAATTGGTTTTTATGATGCATATGATGATGTGTTTTTTGAAGATGATCAGTCCATTCCCCCTCACACAAAAGCTAAAATAAAAAAACAATTATTCTTGAAAATGAAGCCATTTGAGTATCGGCTTAAAAATGACCGCAGCTTTATTGTTTATCCTCTCTATAATTTGGATATTTGTTTAGGGAGTATGATTATTGAACAGAAAGGCATCATTTCCTACAAAGATCAGCAAACACTGGAGCAGGGGGCCAATATTTTAACACTGCAAATTTTACGCAATAAAAATGTTCTGGAGCACCATAACAAACGAATGCAGGAAACATTCCAGCATATCATCGATGCACCTAATCAAAAAACAGTTGCTTCTATGGCATATCAACTTGATCTAGAAGTGCTGGACTACTACCGATTATGTATTTTCGAGTTCAAACAAACGGCCGACATGTTATCGATTGAACAATATTTACATCAGTTCATCTCCATGCTAAAGGAACTATTTATAGGTGAACGGAAATTACTTTTTTATGAAAAAAACAAAATCACTCTTTTAATCGGTGTGCCGTCACCAGCAATGCTTACAACATTAAACGAAACACTCTCGCGCCTACAAAAAAAGTGGCAATCACTGCATAAACCGCTTTTTCGGTGCGCAATTAGTAAACAATATAAAACCCTACAGACAGTTTCTTCTCTATACGAAGAAGCGCTGCAAACATTGCGCTTTTTACATGTACGTGATGAATGGACAATTACGAGCTACGATAAAATCGGTCTCAACCAGCTGATTTTACAAGTCCCGCCAAAAGACTTGGCAAACTTCATTCATGACCAAATCGGTGAGTTATTGACTAAAGCCAATAAAAGTCACCTGTATGAAACATTGTTGGCCTATTTCAGATTTAATCGCTCCGTTCAGCAAACAGCACAGCATTTACATATTCATACCAACACTTTGTACCAGCGATTAAGCCGAATTGAGCAAATATTAAATATCTCGTTTCAAATACAGGAAGATGCACTGAAAATACAATTAGCCTGTTATTTAAAAGAAAATTACTTAACACCTGTAAAAAAACGAGAGTAAATATAGGGGAGTGAGGGGGATAACTGTCATGCTAGAAAATTAATACATCTTAATAAAAATGTATACTAAAATTTCAAGTGAGTATAAAATAGGACAAGTTAGCATGGGTGTAGGAAAGTGACTTTGTATTTAGGAGATGTTGGTGCAGAATTTTAATAGTTGACGAATTAGCACGGCCTACATACCCACAGAAAAAGTTGAAAAAATAGAGGAAGTGGAACAATGGATTGGTTCGGTAATATATTGGGTGAAGTGAATACAATATTATATTCATATGTATTAATAATTTTATTAGTAGGAACAGGCATATTTTTAACGGTTAAAACAAAGTTTATTCAATTTAGATTAATAGGTGAAATGTTTAAACTTATAACAGAATCGGCGCCAACAGATAAGTCAGGAAAAAAAGGTATATCTTCTTTTCAGGCTTTTACAATTTCTGCTGCTTCTCGAATTGGAACAGGTAATATAGCGGGTGTCGCGACGGCAATTGCTCTTGGCGGTCCCGGTGCGATATTTTGGATGTGGATGATTGCGCTGATCGGAGCGGCATCTGCACTAATTGAAAGTACATTAGCACAAGTATATAAAGTGAAAGATAAGAGTACTGGATTGTTTCGTGGTGGTCCTGCTTATTATATGGAAAAAGGCTTAAATAAAAGATGGATGGGTATTCTTTTTGCTGTTGTCATTACAATTACGTATGGCTTTATTTTTAATTCTGTCCAGGCAAATACGATTTCCATTGCATTTGAAGAAAGTTTTGGTGCCAATCGATTTGTAGTAGGTTTAGTATTGGCTGCTTTAACAGGGATTATTGTTTTCGGTGGATTAAAGAGAATTGTTAGCTTTACTCAAATAGTTGTTCCTGTTATGGCAATTTTGTATATTATAATTGCTCTTATTGTTGTATTCCTCAATATTTCCGAAATTCCGAATGTATTTCTTCTTATCATAAAGTCTGCCTTTGGATTGGAAGAAGCCTTTGCGGGAATGATCGGGGCAGCAATTATGAATGGTATTAAACGGGGATTATTCTCAAATGAAGCAGGGATAGGTTCTGCACCCAATGCAGCAGCAACAGCAGCTGTTTCACACCCAGTAAAGCAAGGGTTAATTCAAGCCCTTGGTGTATTTATAGACACATTAGTCGTTTGTACAGCAACAGCGGCAATCGTATTATTAGGCGATGCATACCTTCAATCTGACGCAACTTCAGTCAATTTAACGCAAGCCTCTTTAGTCGGAAGTTTAGGTGATTGGGCAGGCAGCTTCTTAGCGATCATTGTATTTATGTTTGCTTTTAGTACGGTTATTGGCAATTACTATTACGGTGAATCGAATATTAGTTTTATAAAAGATTCAAAGACCGGTTTATTAGTATTCCGTATATTTGTCGTACTTTTTGTTATGTTTGGTTCCATTGCAAAGGTACAAGTTGTATGGGATTTAGCGGATCTGTTTATGGCCTTTATGGCGATCATTAACTTAATTGCTATTCTCCAACTTTGGAAAGTGGCCAAACCGGTTATTAATGATTATTTAACTCAACGGAAGCAAGGCAAAGATCCAGTATTCTATAAGAAAAACGTACCTAATTTAGGCGAGGTGGAATGCTGGGGCGAAGATGAAGAAATAGAAGGAAAACGTTAAATTTGAGCTTTCATTCAGGAATACTACTTCGTAAATAGCTATTAAAATTTAAAATGGGGCAATCACTAAATTGGTGATTGCCCCATTACATTATATTAGAAGCGAGTCTAGTTTAACCCGTATGGCTGTAGACCCTTCTTTTTTACTTGAATACGCCACACCTCGTTCTTTGATGATTCGGTTACGTACAGGTACCCATCATGAAAAGCTAAGTTTGTTGCGAATGTTCCTGCATCTTCAGGAAGGCGAATTGTTCCGTATTTAAAACCATCGGCGTCAAGCACTACAACTTCTCCAGCTTGGAAATGAGCTACGTACAGATTGCCTTCAGCATCTACAGCTAATCCATCCGGGCCGATTCCGCCTTCAAAACGACCAAAAATAAACGGTGATTCAGGAGAATTTTCAGCATTCACAGAAGGCACAGATAAAATTTGATTTTTATCAAACTCTGAAATATAGACACGCTGACCATTTGCTGAAATTGCGATTCCATTAGGATAAGCAATATTCTCTGAGAAGAGGATTCCTTCAGTTTCGCCAGGAGGTAAGTAGAAGACACGACCTGTTGGATGAGTAGCACTAGAACCCATTGGCTCAGTAAAGTAAAGTCCGCCTGTTTCATCAAAAACAAGGTCATTTAAACCGTTTAAAGGTTTTCCATCGTAAGAATTGACAACAGTTTTGCATTCACCAGTAGCGGGATTGTAAGAATAAAGTTCTCCTTTACCATCCGTAATAAATAAGCGACCATCTTTGTGGAACTTTGCTCCAATTGGCATTAATTTATCTTTATCTCCTAAAACTGTTTTAACTTTGTCGTCTTTAATAGTTAGGATTTCACCGGTTGTCGGACTAACTAACCAGATGTTTCCTTTACGATCAAAGTTAATACCTTCCATGAATCCATTACCTGTAGCAACCTTTTCCCATTTACTACTCTGATGAATGATTTCAGAAATATCATGTCTTTCTTTTGCCGGCACTGGTTTTGTTTCATACAATGTCTTTGCACCAGTGAATGTGACCATTATAAGTGAGAGAACAAGAACCAATATCCATGCAAGTGCACCTTTTTTAGACCTCATAAATACCTCCTAAATGACAGTGAATTTTTTTGAAACAGTATTCCTCAAGAAGAAAGAAGTAATTAATTTATTAACCTTTTTGAATATAAGCGCTTATATTCTTGGTATCATATCATTTGTTCAATGGTCTAAATAGCAGAAAAAGAACTCGAATGAAACTAATAAAAAGTATTATTTTTAGCTATTTAGAAAATTCTTTATTTGTTATACTGGAAATTTAGACTATTATAAAAAATACTTGCTATATAATTGGGCTTTTTAACAAAGAATGTAGTCTATAAACATTTGATTTAAAAGAAAGGGGGACAACCTTTTTGCACTCTATACACAAAATAGGTAAAAGTTTTTGGTATATCACCCCAGTCTCGTTGACTGACCGCCCGATTTTAGGAATGGTGGTTGGCAGTAAAAAGACATTAATGATTGATGCAGGAAACTCGGAAGAACATATGCATTATTTTCTGAATGAACTTCAAAAAAGGGGAGTTCCTAATCCGGATTTAGTTGTCCTAACACATTGGCATTGGGATCATATATTTGGTCTTTCCGCATTACCCGATACTGTTTCAATTGCCTCCAAAGAGACTGAAAGGGAAATGGAGAAGCTTATTCCATTTTCATGGTCAGATGAAGCCATTGATGCGCGAGTAAATGAAGGCGTGGAAATTGAATTTTGTGCAAAAGCGATTAAGGAAGAATACACGAATCATCGAAATATTAAAATTACTTTGCCGGATATTACAATAGAGAAAAGGGCAGAGATAAATCTTGGTGATGTGACTTGTATCGTACAACAAGTTGGAGGGGACCATGCTGCAGATTCTGTCATTGTGTATATAAAAGAAGAGAAGATTCTTTTCTTAGGGGACTGCATTTATCCAAGAATGTATGCCGAAAAAGTACACTATACAATTAATGAAACTTTACGGTTATTAGATGTATTAGAAACTTTTGATGCGGAAACCTATATCCCTTCCCATCAACAACCAATTTCAAAAGAAGCTTTCGATAAAGAAGTCGCCATGCTAAGAACGATTGCCAAATATACAGAGGTCTGTAAGGGAGATTTACCGATAATAGTGAAGGAATACGAAAACTATGTAAAAAGGGAACTTACCGAAGATGAATTAGAAACCATCTCCCATTTTGCCGATGGATACTAACTGATTGCGCTCCTTTACGAGAAAAATTACAATTTTGAAGAACCACCTAATTGTTGATATACAACGAATTAGGTGGTTTTTTCTAAAAAAAGACGTTAGGCCAAAGAAAAATTAATAGAGAGAACATTTATAAGGTATTCTCTTTTTATTTCCCCTATATAAGTCAGCTGTTTCCTGTACTGTGCAACCCAAAAACCCCTTTGATTCTTAAAAATTTAAACCATCTGTATTAATTGCCAATTTGACAAAAGTAACAACCTATTTATAATTATAAGTTGTTAGATGTTAATTTTTACATATAACTCGCTCTCAGTAAAACAATCAGAAAGGAAGATTTTATGAAACTCATTAGTTTATCGAAGCTAGGATTAATTTTAGTATTAAGTTTATTATTAGCTGCATGTTCTTCGGAGGCTGAAGGTACAGAAAAACAAGCTGTCAACTTAGCCTATGTTGAATGGGAGACTGAGGTTGCCTCCACTCATGTAGTAGGACAAGTTCTAGAAGATTTAGGGTATGATGTAACGCTGACGCCTTTAGATAATGGAATTATGTGGGAAGCCCTTGCAAATGGAGAGGTTGATGGCATGGTTTCAGCTTGGCTACCGCAGACGCACGCCCCGCAAGTTGAGAAGTACAAAGGCCGTATAGATGATTTAGGTGAAAATTTGTTAGGCGGAAAAATTGGGTTAGTAGTCCCTAGTTATATGGATGTGGATTCCATCGAAGATTTAACAGATGAAGCGGGTAAAACGATAACGGGCATCGAACCAGGTGCAAATATAACAGGAACTACAGAAAAGGCGTATGAGATATATCCAAATCTTGAAGGGTGGACAGTACTAAGCTCATCTTCAGTAGCAATGACAGGGGCTCTTAAACAAGCGATTGAGAACAAAGAAGAAATCATAGTGACAGGTTGGTCTCCTCACTGGAAATTTAACTTATTTGATTTGAAGTATTTAGATGATCCTAAAGGGATGTACGGAACTGAAGAATATATCGGTACATTTGCACGTAATGGATTCAAAGAGGATAATCCTGAGGCACACAGTGTTCTCGATAATTTCCACTGGACGCCAGAAGATATAGAAAGTGTTATGTATGATATTATGGAAGGCATGGATCCGAAAGATGCAGCAAAAAAATGGATTGAAGAAAATGAAGCTAAAGTTGCCGATTGGACAAAAGAAGTTAAATAAGTACCAAGTAGCGGGTGCACTCAATTTGATCGGTCTCAGCATATAAGTCATCATGCTAAGGAGCGCTGGTTAACGGGAATGTCTGCTAGTATCATTTCTATCGCTTTTATTTTTACCTTAGCAGAATAACTTACTCTTGTCCCCATAAAAAAACACCTCTATGTTGATTCTTGGTATTCAATACCCATTTTTCAACGAAAGGTGTTTTTTATTTGTGTCATTATTTTAGGTCAGTGCAAAAATACATAAATTATTTCTGTTTGTTTTTTATTTCTAATAACCCATGTCATACATTAGGTGTATACTAGGATATTTATGGAAAGGAGACAAAACTTGAATAAAACCTTACTTAATGCACTTAGAAATGGGGGATTTATATTTTATGCAAGGCATGGAGAAGCGACTGTCGGAAGCGATTTAGCTAACTTAGACTTTCAAAACTGTTTAACTCAGAGAAATCTTTCTGAAATGGGACGTAGGCAAGCAATTTACTATGGAGAAATACTTCGGTATTTAAGAATACCATTCGAAATCCCTGTTTCCTCAAGTCCCTATTGCAGGACAATCGAAACAGCACAGTTAGCATTTGGTAGTGGTAATGTTCAAATTAATCCTTTTTGGGTTGAGATAAACAGGTTAAGCGAAAATTTACCAAGTAATGATAGGCAAATAATTTTGAGTAATCTTCAATCAATATTAGAATATATTCCGGATAAGGGGAAAAATAAAATGATTGTTGATCACATTTTCCCTGCAAAAGTTGGATTAGGTCCAATCTCTTATATGGGGACAGTTATTATTAAGCCAAAAGGGCGAGGTAACGGCTATGATATTGTTGGTCAACTATCTTTAGAAGATTGGTCTACATTAGATAGTTAGAAGAACATTGTGTGAACAAAAAACCATGGAGACCTAAGCACGGTATTCCCGATTGAATGAACTGATTTACAAATTAGTTATCATCTATATTTAATTTTTCAAACCAGCTGAATGCAACTTCTGCTTTAACTATTTGATTATTAGGTGAAATTAAGAAAATTACAAATGAACTACCTGGTGGAAAAATAAATTTTCCATCTTCATCTACATCTATATCTGAAAACCGCACTTAAATTTGTTACGGAAATGTACCGTATCATAAGTAAGTGCGGTTTTCTTTAATACCTTCAAGAAAATGAAATTTCTCCAATATAAATCTTAAAACCGATAATTTATGTAGATTTAGTAATGTACAGTAAATCTTCAATGTGTAAGCAATCGTTGTTTATTTTATTTCTGCTACTTTATTTAAGGCAAAAAAAATACACCTGCCAAATGCATTGTAAAAAATGCGGACACGTGGTAAGTTTATATAGATATACATAATTATTTGAACTTGTGTATATTATTCCTTACTCTAAGTATATATAAAAATTCTTTATTAGTCAACTCTTAAATATTTTCAAGGAGTGAATGTTATGAAAGCAGATTTCCTGAACGAACAAAAGAGGTTAAATAGCGTTGTGAACGTAATTAATGATCAAACACTTCAACTGGAATCAGAAACGTTAAAGCTCCGAAATGAAGTAGTAAATACTCGTAAGCATTTTTGGGATGAAATTAAAGTTAATACGGATTCGTTTGATGACTTTTTGGAAACCGTGATTAACTTAAGACAAGAAGCACAGGCATTAGCTGTTGGCGAAAGTACGCACCATCACGCATCCAAAAGATTAGCTGTCTTGCATCGGATGAAGTCAGTCCCTTATTTTGGACGAATTGATTTTCTTGAAGAAGGTTTTTCAGAGCAGGAGAAAATTTATATTGGGATTTCATCTTTGATGGATGCAAGTGGTGAGGACTTCCTTATTTATGACTGGAGAGCACCAATTTCAAGCGTCTACTATGATTATGAGCCTGGTCCCGCACAGTATACAACGCCTGGGGGCAAGGTTTACGGTGATCTCAAGAAAAAGTGGCAATACGTTATTCGTGATGGAAAACTGCAATCTATGTTTGACACAAGTCTCACGATTGGTGACGAAATTTTACAGAAGGTGCTTGGAAAAGGCGCGGATAAGTATATGCAAAGTATCGTAGCAACGATTCAAAAGGATCAAAACCGTATTATACGCCATGATCAAGGGCGTATGCTCATTGTGCACGGTGCAGCAGGCAGTGGTAAAACTTCTGCTGCATTACAAAGAATCGCATTTCTATTATATAAATACCGGGACCGTATAAAAGCCGACCAAATTATATTATTTTCACCAAATGCTATGTTTAATAGCTATGTTTCCAACGTACTTCCGGAGCTTGGGGAAGAAAATATGCAGCAAGTTACATTTCAGGAATATTTGGATCACCGTTTAAGTAAAGATTTTCACTTAGAAAATCCATATCACCAATTGGAATATGTGCTGACTGCAGCAAATAGCCCTTCGTATAGCGCAAGAATAAAAGGCATTCAATTTAAAGCATCTGTTAAATATGTTGAGGCAATTAAATTATACCGTGAAACTTTGGAAAAATCGGACCTGCTATTTAAGGATATAAAGTTCAGAGGGAAAACAATCATATCAGCCCAGCAATTGTCAGAGAAGTTTTATGGGGATCATATTTCACTGAGTTTCCAAAGCAGACTTGAAAAACTGAAAGACTGGCTAATGAATAAAATTAAAGAAATTGAAAAAGTTGAACGTTCTCAGCCATGGGTAGAGGAAGAAATTGAGCTACTAAGTGATGAGACATATCATAAAATTCACAAATATTTAGCGAAGAAAAAAGGCTTTGAACGAGAAGAGCAGGCAGATTACGAAATGGATCATGACGCACTTATTCAAGTAATCGTCCGCCTGAAATTGAAGGCAGTGAGAAAACAAATTCAAACACTCGACTTTATTGATTTAGAAGGCGTGTATAAACAGCTTTTTACAAATCCATTATTGATGCAACAGCGATTAAAAGTAGAAGTACCAAATGAGTGGGAAGCAATATGCGAAGATACACTGCAAATGATGGAGGCGGGAACGCTGTATTATGAAGACGCGACACCATTTCTGTTTTTGCAGGAATTGATTCAAGGCTTTCAAACGAACCGTTCGATCAAGCATATTCTCATTGATGAAGCGCAGGATTATTCGCCGTTTCAATTTGAATTTTTGAAGCGCTTATTCCCTTCTGCAAAAATGACAGTGCTAGGTGATTTTAATCAGGCTATTTTTGCTCATGCGAGTGGAGTGGTAGATTTTCAAGTACTTAACCACCTCTATGGAGAAGAAGAGACGGAAGTTGTCAACATGAACCGAAGTTATCGTTCGACAAAGCCAATTATTGAATTTACACGGAGTCTTATTGTAAATGGAGAAAAAATCATTCCATTTGAGCGCGCAGGCGGGTTGCCGGTATTAAACCAAGTGGAGAATCATACAGAATTGCATCAGCGTATTATGTCTAAAATTTCGGAATTGCAAAGTGAAGGTTATGGCAGTATCGCAGTTATTTGCAAATCAGCAGAAGAAAGTAAGACAGCATTTGAGGCATTAAATAAAATTGACGGAATTAAACTGATAAAAAGTGGTACAGCGGAATTCGAGCAAGGAATTGTAGTCATTCCTTCTTATTTAGCGAAGGGAATTGAATTTGAAGCGGTCATCATTTACGACGTATCCGAAAACGTATATGGAGACGAAAGTTTACGCAGAATTTTTTATACAGCCTGCACAAGAGCAATGCACGTGCTACAACTATATAGTGTAGGGAAACCGAATCCTTTTATGCAAAAGCCTTTAAAAGAGAACCTTGTACAACTTGAGTTGAATTCAGAAAGCCTTAGGTAAACATAGTTGTTTCATTAAAACTTAAAGTAAACGGAGCCCGAGAGTGTACCGGGCTCCATTTTAATTTTGGGTCTAAAATCCATATTACCTGTTATTTCTTAATAACCGGAATCCACATTTCGCCGTATACCTGACCGATTTGTTGATCCATTACAACTGCTGCGTTTGGACCTCCTACATAGGCATAATCTGTTGCTTCTTGTAACGCTTGTCCAAAGGCAATTCCAGTAACAATATTGGCCAGCTCTTCTGCAGTAGAAGCTTCGCCTTTAACAACTACGTACTCACCTTTAGGAAATTGGATAACTCTAGTTGCCTCTGGTAATGTTTCATCAGTCAGAACCCCGGCATAATGCATCATCTTATTATTCACTGCTTCGTTCACGATAAAAATATAGTCGTTTGTGGCTACAGCCTTTAATGCATCCAGTCTTCCATCCTCATTGACCACATGCCAAAAATCGGCCTTTTCTTTATTTATTCCCATATAGTCTGTGTAATCGCTCTTTAGTTCTGTTCCGAAACCTAAAACAACAAAGCTGTCCTTTTCTTCAATCGTGTAATTTGCCATATAAAACCCTTCTTTCAATTTTGTTTTAATCAAGATTTGTTTTTTTACTTGATAGGTTTATAATAGCCATAAATCATGTCAGAATATGATACTGTTTCGGAGGCGCCAATGAAAAAAGTTGAACGGATTAATACAATTATGCGGTATATCAACAACCGTGCTCACTTTACCATTTCTGAAATTATGCAAGAGTTTAATATCTCGCGTTCAACGGCTATACGAGATATTAGAGAAATTGAAACTATTGGGATGCCCCTTGTCGCTGAAGTAGGAAGAGAAGGGGGTTATAGTGTTCTGCATAATTCTGTGCTTCCAGCTGTTCGCTTTACAGATAATGAGATTAAAGCTCTTTTTATTGCCTTTATGGCGACAAGAAATCAACAGCTTCCATATTTAAAAAGTCGCCAGTCGTTAGCTGAGAAACTACTCGGTTTAATTTCAGAAAACCAGCAAGACGACCTTGTGCTGTTAAACCAAATCTTGCTTTTCGAAGGTACGAACCCTCACAATCCGGATTTGCTGGATTTATCCGATTTACCTGATCCTGTGATAGAAAAGCTTATACAAACACTTCTGATTGACCGCTATTTAATTATTTCAGTGAAAGAAGGGAAGTTAATAAAAACATATTCAATTTATCTCTTGTATCTTCATCATAAAAAGGGGAACTGGCTGATAGAAGGCTTTGATGCAGGTGAGGAAAAGAATCGGATTTTTCCTGTCTCGCATCTTATCGATATAAAATCGGACGAGGGGAAAAATAGAATCAGTAAGAAGGAGATTTTAGAAAAGCTTAGTGAGCGGAGTAAAGAGAATAACCTTGTACTTGAGCTTGGTCCAAAAGCGATTGCACAGTTTAAAAAATATCATCCTTTAAAGCTTTCTATTTCCTATACAAATCCTTACCAAACGACAGCCATTCTAGAGGCTTTCATCAATACTGAAAACGAGGAAGACATAGTAGAGATAACGAATTGGCTGCTGTTTCTGGGAGCGGATATAACAATTAGAAAATTGCCGGAAGAAGTTTTAAAAGGGATACAAGAGAGCGTGTCCGTATATTGCCGTTGAAAAACCCACTTAAACTGTATAAGTGGGTTTTATCATTGAAGACAAATTTCAATTTATATCTTTAACATATTGCTCCAGATCAGCGGGAGATTTTAGCTCATTCAGTTCTTTTACAGACTCCGCATCCTCTGATTCATACGAAAAATAAAATCGGGCAGTTCTATCATCCAAATGTTTGAAGTTAAACTCATTATAGGGTAGTTTGCGGTCCCTTTTCGTCAGCTGTTTTTGCACATCTTCATTAAAGAACACAATTTCAATGTTGAAGTAATTTAAATTCTGATTTTTAAAATGCTGAATCATCTTATAGGCTTTCTCCAGCTGGTCGTTTATATTGTTGGAGGATTCCAGAATAACATTTGCAAAGACAATATTTCCGATACCGTTAGCTTCTTTTTGCAAAATCTCTTCGTACGTGTCGTTATGGTCATATCGTGCTTCGATTTCATCCGAAAATGACACATTTACCATATAGGAGTATTTTTCAACCGTTCCATAAAGCTCTTCATACAGCAACCCGAATCGCGTATTCAGTTCATCACGCCAATGGATTTGCAAATACGTATCATAAAACGGCTCCATATCCTCATTTACCGAAACTGTAACTTCCAGATCAGGATTCTTTTTTGGATGAGCGATAATATGGTAATCCCCGAAATCATTGCCCAATGGTTTGGAGTAGGTAGATTCATCAATCACAAAGTCTTCGTTATATTTTTCTTCAAGAGAAGCTTCGGCGGCATTTTCTGCTTTGAAGCCGATAATCGGGTAGTAAAAATAATCAAATGAAGCAATCGTGAGTATTAAAATAAAGAACGCTGGAATCGCCAGTAACGCCAGTAACACTATCTTTATTATTTGCATCGCTGTTTCTCCTAAAACGTATAGCGTGCTACTTGCTCACCATCAATAACAAGGCCGTCTATTTCCTGGAAGCCCATTTTTTTATAGATGCGCTTTGCATGCTCATTGTCAGGTTCATAGGAAAGGGTAATCGTTTGATGGTGAGGTTCTTTCATTTTCTGAATATCCTCTATAACGAGCTGAACCGCCTCTTTGCCATAACCTTTCCCCTGATGTTTTTGGTCAATCATCATACGGTAAATCCAGTACTCATGGTCTTCTTCATCCAGACCATAAAGCGTGAACCCGACCATTTCCTCCCCATAGTAAATTCCTTTCGCATGGAAGTTTTGCAGAAAGTTCAGCTGTGCCAGTGATACCGCATTTGAGGCGACAAACTTCACTTGATCCTCCCGTACTTTTAGCGAGATCGCTTTTATCCAATTGTCTTTTGTAATCGTTTTTAAATGCAGCATTTTTTTCCCTCTCTCATTTAAAGTGAAGTATTGTGCGTTATGCACTAACAATTAATACCATAAAAGGGAGTGGAGTTAAATATTACATTTTACCGCATTTCATTATATTAAAAGGAAGTGGAATAACTGCTGAAAGTCCCAACAATCTCTTGTTTATATAACTGGGGGTATGTGGATATAAAGTTTACGATGATTAATCCATTGTCCAGAGCTGGATAGACATCGAATATAAAGCGGTCACCATACCGGATCGCCGTCAATGCAAGCGGCAATTCACGCCTGAATACTTCATAACGCCGCATTGCTGTATTAAAATCCTGTCCTTCTTTGTTAACCATTACATAGGCGTTGTAATAAATATAGTACCCATTCGTTTTCCAGTCGCCAATTACTTCATCTCTCATATCATTATTCACTTTGTCCCACGCAAACTGTGTTCCGATTGTTAAAAATAATTCTCCGGTGTTATCAGAATGGGTGAGTGTATGATGTCTTGAAATAACAGGTTCTGTTGCGGTAATACCATCCCTGTATTCAACGGACAGCCTTTCGGGATTAAATTTGTTCATGACATTGCTCCAATCTTTTTCTTTATTCATATGCATTCTTTTTATTGGGGGTGAAGGGGGCGTGACTATGAGTAATTAACGTTTCATCCAAGTATTTCAAATGTCTATATTGCGAAAAATCATGAACATATACTAGGTTAGAGTTCAAACTTAGTAGGGAGGTGAATCATATGCCATTTTTTGGGCAAAATTCTAGAGCGGGGATGTTTCCGCCAAATGGACAACAATTTGGTCCTCCACCGCAAATGGGCAGACAGCAGATGGGAATGCCTCGATCCAATGAATTTGCAAGACCGAGGGAAGCCTTTTATCCGCCATATCCAGTGAATCCTAGACAGGGGCGGCAGGGGCAACAGCAGTTCAATCCTTATCCACAACAGCAGCAACAGCAGTTCAACCCTTTTACCCAACAGCAACAACAGCAGGGGTCTCGCTTTAGCGGTCTATCTGATAATTTAAATACAATGATGGGCCATGTAGGGACATTAACTAATGGAATTAATACGATGAGACAAGTAGGCGCAATGCTGAATCTCTTTAGATAATTAAATATAAAACTCGAAATATCAATTTAGCCTATCAATAGAAAATTATTGATAAGCTTTTTTGTTTCTGTAAATAAAAAGACGCTAACCAACGGCTGTTTGCACAGTTGATTAGCATCCTAATTAATTTTTATTATGCTGATGAAGAATTGTTCTTTTTGATCGTTTTCTCATCCGAATGATGTTCGGGCCGATTTCATTTAATACAATCGCTATGAGGATCAGCACAATTCCGATCCATTGCAAAGTTGTGACCGTTTCAGCCAAAATAATGCTAGCCGATAAAATCGCGACAGGCAGTTCAACAGAAGTTAATATATTCGCCAAACCTCCTGAAATGAGTGGTGCACCGACTGCATAAAACAGTGGCGGCAATACCGCTCCAAACAATGAAACCCCGGCTGCACTCGTCATCAAGTTTCCTTCAAGAGGAAATACAGCAGGAATGTCCTTCATAAAGATAAGAAATACTAAAATCGTGGAACCTGTCACCATTAAAGATGTACGGGTTAATGGATGAACTTCAACAGCAACTTTCCCGCTGAAAAAGATAAAGGCAGCATATGTAAAGGCAGATAATATCCCCATAACAAATCCTTTAATCGGAAGGCCTTGCATATCGCCAGTTAAAATATTCGATGCGAAAAATACACCGATTAAAATAAGAACAATGGCCAATAGAGTAATCGGCGCGGGTTTAATTTTATTGAAAACCCATTCGAACATAATGCCGATCCAAACGAACTGGAACATTAAAATGATGGCCAGTGATGCAGGTAAATATTGCATCGCACCATAATAAAAAATACTTGTTAAACCAATAAAACAGCCGGTAATCATTATTGGAAGGATGTTCTTTTTAGTCAGTCCCTTCGCCCCGACCCCTTTTATGAAAGAGATCAACCATAAC
Source organism: Solibacillus isronensis (assembly GCF_023715405.1). Classification (NCBI taxonomy): domain Bacteria; kingdom Bacillati; phylum Bacillota; class Bacilli; order Caryophanales; family Caryophanaceae; genus Solibacillus; species Solibacillus isronensis. The sequence continues at coordinate 2,306,038 of NZ_JAMBOC010000001.1, read as the reverse complement.
AGCAGAAAGGAAATGACCATTTGGACAAGATTGATTTGACCAAGTGAGTAACCGTGCCCAAACCCTAACTTAGCGAATACAGGTGTAAAACCAAAGCATCCTGCACCAAGCAGTACAAAGAATACGCCTTTATTTATCTTCATTTCTATAAACCTCCGATAGTGCTTGAGAATAACGATTTTATATTAACATATATAACTTACAGTGGCAGAGTTAGCGGGTTTTGTAGGGAATAAAAAAACTGGGAAAAAACCAAAAGAATGGGCTCTTTTGGTTTTCCTTTTCTTTACATTTAAACATTGTATAAAGCGCCGTCAATTGTGAACGAAGAAGAGCTTACATAAGAGGCTTCATCTGAAAGTAAGAAAGCAATAACATTTGCTACTTCTTCCGGTTCACCATAGCGTTTCATCGGTACAGCATCATTGTAGGCTGCTTGAGCTGCCTCAGCAGCGCCCGGCGCAACATTTGATTCAATTTTACGCATCATTTGTGTATTGATCACACCTGGATTTACCGTATTTACGCGAACATTATACGTTGCTGCTTCTAAAGCGGCTACCTTATTAAGACCCATTACAGCATGTTTAGAGGAATTATATAGTGCCATACTTGGAGAACCGATTAAACCGGCTACAGATGAAGTATTGACTATAGAACCGGATTTTTGCTCTTTCATTACCGGCAATACATATTTCAAACCGAACAGAACACCTTTTACATTAATGCCATATACAAAGTCGAATTCTTTTTCTGTAATTTCTTCAAGAGGTTTTGCTGGGCCTTCAACACCAGCGTTATTCACAAAGCCGTCGATCCGGCCGAATTTCGAAATGGTTTGATCCACATAGTTTTTTACATTGTCTTCTTTTGACACATCTGCTTTTACGATTAAGCTGTTTTCATCTGTAAGTGAGAGTTCTGTTTGAACGGATTTAATCGCGTCTTCGTTTAGATCGACCAATACAACTTTTGCTTTTTCATTAACCAGTTTTCTTACAACCTCTTTACCAATACCTCCTGCTGCGCCAGTGACAATGATGATTTTGTTTTCGAATTTCACTTTCTTCATCTCCTGTTTCTTTCAAATATTTTTTATAAATAATTGAATTCCTATAGAAAGTATGGACTTTCTACTACTTCTCAATCGACTAAAAGAAATGAAATTATTGACAACTAAATTTATAATATGGTAAATTTATCTCGAAATAAAGATACTTTAATTTGAAATAAATTACAAGGAAGAGGTAGCACAATATGAACTTTGAAGAATTAGTAAAATCTCGCCATTCCGCAATGAACTTTATTGAAAATGAACAAATGACAGAAGAGGATTTTAAAAATATATTTGAGCTGACAAAGCTGGCTCCAAGCGCATACAACCTTCAGTTTACGAATTACTTGGTTATTACAGATCAAGAGAAGAAAGAAAGAGTAAAAGAATTAAGCTACAACCAATATAAAATCCATACATCAAGCGGTGTTGTTATTGTTATGGGGAATAAAAACAGCATTGAAATGCCGGAAGTCGAAAAAATCTACAGTCCACTAAAAATGCTGAAGATGATGGATGAAGTGGAATATGATATGACGATGGAATTGATTAAAGGATATAGTGACGGGTTAAAAGACAATCCGCATGAATTAAATTTAGAATTGATGCGAAATGCAGGGATTCACGCCATGCTTTTTATGATGAGTGCCAAGCATTACGGATTTGATACATGTCCAATGCATGTCCATAATGTTGATGAATTAAGAAAAGAGTTCAATATTCCAGATCATTTAGAGCCGGTTATGATGATTACAATTGGGAAAAGCGTTGATAAAGTACGCGCACGAGGTTACCGTAAACCGGTTGGAGAATTTGTGAATTTCAATGGGTATTAGTGAATAAAAATTAAGCGACTGAACATCCGATAAGGGATATTCAGTCGCCTTTTATATTGTCCGGATTTCATTCAGAACTCGGATTTATTCCTTCTATTAAATCCGAGTGAGGGCGCCCGATTGCGTAGCCTTGCGCATAATGAACGCCAACTGATTGGATGAATTCATATTCCGCCTTTGTTTCAATGCCTTCAGCAATTACTTTTGTCCCCGATTCGATTGCATAATTTAAAATAACTGTTAAAAGCTGCTGCTGTGCTTTATGCTGATCGATATTTTGAATAAGTGAGCGATCCAGCTTAATGAATTCCGGCTTTAGATAAATTAATGTTTTTAAACTATTGTAGCCTGAACCGACATCATCAACCGCAATACGATAGCCTTGTGACCGGTAGTGGGAAAGGACCCGTGCAAATTCCTCGAAATCTCCGACAGCACTGCGTTCCGTCAGCTCAAATACAACTTGCTCAGGGGAAATATTCAATTTTTCCAGTAAAGCCCTTGTTTCGCCGCTATGATATTTTTTATCGAGCAAAACATTTGGATGGATATTGATAAACAAAGTGAAATCTTTCGTCGTATTGTAATTGAGCAATTTTTTGTGATAGCGCACGAGCGAAAGATTCCGGCAAAAGCATTCAAACAAAAATACTTTATCCGTTTGTCCAACAAATTCATAGAAAATATCGGCCGTTTGAAAAAGCTTCAGCGCAATAGGGCGGTTCAATGCTTCAAAACCAAATGTCGTATTGTATCTTACATCATAAATAGGCTGAAAATATGTACTCATTGCCTCCTGTGCAATAATATTTTTCAATGCTAATGACCGGGATAGATGACGGATTGTTTTACTCTTTAACAGAAACCGCTGCATCACTTCCTTGAAATCAATTGAATTGTTCGGCTTTGAATTTACGGATGTTTTCATGGAATGCTCCTACCTGTAGTAATGATTCTTAATTTTAAACGGAGATTGTTTCCATACTATAAAGGCAGTGTAAAGATTGGTTTTTTTATTATAGGTAATGGGTACTTGAATTAAAACTAACAGATAGTCCATTTTGTAGATTGAGAGAGCAGAGAAGGTTGGTAAGAAAGTTCTGAATATGAACAATCGGTGAATATCTTCTATATAAAAGCGGTATATGTTGGTATATTAATAAAAAATTAATGCAACTTTTACAAAAGGGGTGAAGAAGATGAAGATTAGTAGCTTGGCACGAAGATTTAGTCCAGAGTTAGATGATAGAAAACGCTCCCAGCTCCGCAAAGAGGCGGGCGAAGCATATAAAAAGCATGCACAGTATACGGATCCAAGTAAAAATCCACTGCTAAAAGTGCTGGAAAACCTCCTTTCCGGTAAAACAGAAAAAGATTTGCTAACACAGGATAATGCCAATCTGGCCGAAAATCTTGCAGTGGTAAATGACTTCACGTATAAACAAACACCAACATTGGATAATGTGCGTCCAGCATCAGCTGTCCCTTCATCTCAAGATTTACTTACAGCAGCAAATGTATCAACTTCCATTCCGCAAATGCCGGCAAACACTCAAAACCAACATTCAGAGCAAGTACAATCAGAGGAAGCAATCTCGTTGGCTAACGAAAATCTTTCCTTTACAATACCGGAAAAGTTCCAACAAGATTTTGCACTTAATCCAGACGAGCAAACAGTATTTGGTCGAGGGTTGGAAAAGCAGTTATTTCAGCGTTCATTCAATATAGTTGCAGAAAAGTATAACTCACATATTGCAATGGTGAATAACGGTTACCGTTTGACAGAGGAATCGGTTTTCTCCCAAATTGCATGACACTAAGCCCGCTCATATGGAGTGGGTTTTTTACATTTAAGTAAATTATAAAATTGCTTTGAAGCAGCACTTAGTAAATCATTCAGTGGTATAATATTTCCAAAGTTGAGAATATGGAGTGGTCTTTTTGGCGAAGAAGCAAGCAAAAACAAATGCAGTTCGTTTAATAGAGCAGAAAAAAATCGCACATGAAATTTTTGAGTATACGATTAACGACGGGGAATCGGTCGATGGATTGACCGTTGCCGGCAAAATAGGCCAGCCTGTCGAACACGTCTATAAAACATTGGTCGCGACTGCAGGAAAGGGCAATTATTTTGTTTTCGTCATTCCGGTTGATGCGGAATTAAATTTAAAGGCTGCAGCAAAAGTGGTAAGGCAAAAGAAAATCGAAATGCTCCCTGTTAAGGAGCTGCTTGGCTTAACCGGTTATATTCGCGGAGGCTGTTCGCCGATCGGGATGAAAAAGCTGTTTCCGACTATTATTGAGGAAGCGGCGACTGCACTAGATTATGTGATTGTCAGTGCAGGTAAAATCGGGATGCAGATCAAGCTTGCACCGGAAGATTTACAAAAGGCAACGAACGGGCAATTTGCATCGATTGTCTCATCATAGAAAGAAGGATTGTTGTGTCGAAGAAATTTAAATGGCAATGGGGAAGTTTTTTTGTAGGAATGATGATCATGGCGTTTGGTATTACAATGACGATTAAAGGGAATGTTGTCGGTACAGCTCCATGGGATGTTTTCCATATTGGTCTTTACAAGCAAATTGGATTGACGATCGGTTCTTGGTCCATTTTAACGGGTCTGACGATTATTATCGGGACATCGATTTATTTGAAACGCATTCCGAAGCTTGCCACGTTTTTAAATATGCTGTTCATCGGTTCATTTATTGATTTGTTCAACTGGCTCTTGCCAGAGACGAGTATTTTTGTACTGGAACTTGCGTATTTTACAGCAGGATTTTTTGTAATGAGCATTGGCTGTGCACTTTATATTGCGGCAAGTCTTGGCGAAGGGCCGCGTGATACGATTATGATGATTATTGCGAGTAAAGGCTATTCTGTGAAAACAGGGCGGCTCGTAATGGAGGTATTTGCGACAGGTGCCGGATGGCTGCTTGGTGGTCCTGTTGGTTTCGGGACGGTTATTTTAGCGCTCGGCACAGGTTATGTTATTCAGCCTTCCTTGTTTTTCTTTAAAAGAAAGCTTGAGGAAATAATCGGAGAGCCGCTTACATAAAATTTTCATTCTCTGTGCTAAAATATAGTGGAAATAGATATCGAAAGGATGAACGCGCATGTCAAACGTATTAAACACCTTTTTAGATGAAAACTTACTGGCACTACAAGCACAAGGTTTATACAACGAAATCGATCCGGTAGAAGGAGCAAACGGCCCGATCATTAAAGTTGGGGGCAAACAGCTTGTAAACCTGTCATCAAACAACTACTTAGGTTTGGCGACGAACGATGAGCTGAAAAAGATTGCTCAGGACACAATCGCCTCATATGGTGTTGGTGCAGGTGCTGTTCGTACAATTAACGGTACGCTCGATCTACACGTAAAACTGGAAGAAACATTAGCGAAATTTAAAGGTACAGAAGCAGCAATCAGCTATCAATCAGGCTTCAATTGTAATATGGCGGCAATTTCTGCTGTTATGGACAAAAATGATGCGATTTTATCGGATGCATTAAACCATGCTTCAATTATCGACGGCTGCCGTTTATCTAAAGCTAAAATTATTCCATTTGCGCATGCGGATATGGATGATTTACGTGCAAAAGCAAAAGACGCAAAAGAATCAGGCCTTTACAATAAAGTAATGGTTATTACAGACGGTGTTTTCTCGATGGATGGCGATATTGCCAAGCTTCCTGAAATCGTGGAAATCGCAAAAGAATTTGATTTAATTACGTATGTAGACGATGCACACGGTTCAGGCGTTACAGGTAAAGGTGCTGGAACAGTGAAGCATTTCGGTCTGCAACACGACATCGACTTCCAAATCGGTACATTGTCAAAAGCAATCGGTGTTGTCGGCGGCTATGTAGCAGGGAAGAAAAATCTGATCGACTGGCTAAAAGTTCGCTCTCGTCCGTTTTTATTCTCAACAGCATTACCACCAGGGGATGTTGCGGCGATTACACGTGCGGTAGAGATGATTATGGAATCAACAGAGCTGCATGACAAGCTTTGGGAAAACGGTCAGTATTTAAAAGATGGCCTAGCAAAACTTGGCTTTAATATCGGGGAATCGGAAACACCGATTACACCATGTATTATCGGCGAAGAAAAGCTGACACAACAATTCTCGAAACGTTTACTTGAAGAAGGTGTGTACGCAAAAGCAATCGTGTTCCCGACAGTACCAAAAGGAACAGGTCGCGTGCGCAATATGCCAACAGCGGCACATACGAAAGAAATGCTCGATGAAGCATTAGCGATTTACGAAAAAGTAGGCCGCGAGTTAGAAGTAATTAAATAAGCGACGTTAAGCTCAGCACTGATTTTGATGGTGCTGAGTTTTGTTATGTTGAGGATTATAAATAGTAAACTGAGGATTAAGTAAGGGTAAGTGAGGATTATTGAGATGAGTTTGAGGATTATTTAACTGAAATTGAGAATTAAATAAAAATGCGGCGAATAAAACACCGCATTTTCGATAGCAGAGCATTCAAAAGTCATTTCAAAACCGTCTGCGCAAACAGACCAAGCTTCGCGACACGCTGTATGGCTTCGCGCAAACGTTCTTCATCGACGAGCAGCCCGACACGAATATAGCCTTCGCCGTATTCACCAAAACCATTACCGGCTGCAACGGCAATATCCGCTCTTTCCAGTAAAAAGTCAGCAAACAGTTCACTCGTATATGGTGCAGGTACATGGAGCCATGCAAAGAACGAGCCTTTTGGTGCTGTGATTTCCCAGCCGATTTTATGGGCTTCTTCAACGAGTACATTGCGGCGGCGCTCATATAATGCACGCAATTCCTCTACACAAGATTGCTCTTCATTCAGTGCAACTGCGGCTGCATGCTGGATCGCAGGGAACTGGCTGCAAAACAGATGGTCCTGAATAATATTGATCGCTTCAATCATTTTTGCATTACCGACAGCAAAGCCGATACGCCAGCCTGCCATATTGTACGATTTGGACAATGTATAAAGCTCAATGCCGACTTCTTTTGCACCGGGTGCCTGAAGGAAGCTTGGCGGGCGTTCACCATCAAAGCCTAGTGCCCCGTAAGCGAAGTCATGGGCAACCGCAATGTTATTTTCTCTAGCGAACTGTACGGTCTGTTCAAAAAAATCATGCGTTGCGACACCGCCAGTCGGGTTGTTCGGATAATTTAAATACATTAATTTGGCCCGGTTTTTAATGTCTGTGGACAATGCTTCGTAGTCTGGCAAAAAGTGATTTTCCTCTTGAAGCGGCATCGTATCAAACTTTACATCTGCAAGTGCGACACCGGATAAGTAATCCGGATAACCCGGATCTGGGAGGAGCATATAATCGCCAGGATTCAAGAGTCCAAGCGGAAGTTCGACTAAACCGATTTTTGTTCCGCCTAAGACGGCCACTTCTGTAGCGGGATCAATGTCGACATTATATTCACGTTTATAGAAGTCCGCAGCTGCTTGCTTGAGCTCTGCAATACCACGGAACGGAGAATATTTATGTGTTTGTGGATCATTTGCCGCATTTTGCAGTGCTTCCACAATATGTGCCGGTGTTGGCTGGTCCGGGTTTCCCTGACCTAAATTAATCACATCGCGCCCTTCAGCAAGCGCTTCATTTACTTTGTTTACAAGTGCTGCGAAAAACTGTTGTGGTAATTGCTGAAGCTTTTTCGAAAATTCAATCATTCTTTATCACCTCTGAAAAATAGTAAGGTTAATGTTAGTCTAAAACTTCACTTAAGTAAAGTGAAGATTTTGACAACTTGAAGTGAGATGTTACAATGAAGTACGAATATGCGAAAATAGATTCGCACGGAATTTTTAAGGCGGTGGCAGTTATGAAAATCGGTTGTATTCAATTAAATGTTGGTTTTGGCAAGGTAGATGAAAACTATGAACGCGCGGAGAAATTTATTCGCGAAGCGGTAGCAGGCGGTGCTGAAATCGTTGTATTACCGGAAATGTGGAATACGGGCTATGCGCTCGAAAAACTGGAAGAGCTGGCGGACGAAAATGGAGAACGTACGAAATCATTTTTAAGCAGTCTTTCAAAAGAATTGGCGGTACATATTGTAGGTGGATCGGTATCGGTGAAACGTGATGATAAGTTTTTCAATACGATGTACACATTCAATCGCGATGGTGAATTAGTCGGCGAGTACAGTAAAGTGCATTTATTCCGCTTAATGGATGAGCATTTGTATTTGGAATCCGGCAGTGATATGAACCGTTTCGCATTAGGTGAGCTCGAAGCGGGCGGAGCAATTTGCTATGATATTCGCTTCCCTGAATGGCTGCGTTCCCATGCGTTGGATGGTGCTAAGGTGCTGTTTGTACCAGCACAATGGCCGACACCACGTATCGATCACTGGAAAATATTACTGCAGGCGCGAGCGATTGAAAACCAGTGCTTCGTCGTTGCGGTAAATCGTATTGCCCGTAAAGTGGAAAATTTCAATGGTCAGTCAATGATTATCGGGCCATGGGGTGAAGTGCTTTGGACAGGTGCAGAGGATGAGGAACTGGCGATTATTGACGTTGATTTTTCAACAGTCGATGAAGTGCGCGGCCGCATTCCTGTATACGAAGATCGCCGTCCGGGTCTTTATGAAAAAGTAATAAAAGAATAAATTTTAAAAGCGTACCGGATGAATGTCGGTGCGCTTTTTTTGCATTAAGCAGCAAATTAACTCACTGATACAATAAAAAAATCCCTCTCAACCAAAACAGCCACTACTTTCCACTTGCCATCTCACACGTCTCATTTTAATATAAGAACAAACGTTCGATATAAGGAGATGAGCTTTATGTATGAAAATGTGCCGGAACGTTCGATTATTTGTATTGATATGCGCAGTTTTTATGCAAGCTGTATTGCATCGGTTGAAAATTTAAATGTAATGGAAGTACCGATTGCGATTGTCGGAAATTTTCAGCAAAAGGGAAGTGTTGTACTTGCAGCGTCCCCTCCGATGAAAAAGCGCTTTAATATTCGCACAGGTTCACGATTATACGAAATCCCGCCACATCCGGATATTCGTCTTTTTGAGCCGCGGATGTCATTATTTATACGCATATCAATGGAAATTACACGTCTGTTCAACGAGTTCGTTCCAAAAGAGGCCATTCATGTATATAGCGTCGACGAAAGTTTTATCGATTTAACCGGAACCGAAAAATTATGGGGGCCGCCTGAAGAAACGGCAAAATACATTCAGCAGCTCGTTTACAACCAATTTGAAATTCCATGTGCAGTCGGTTTTGGCCCAAATATGCTGATGGCAAAACTGGCGCTCGACATCGAAGCAAAAAAGACGGGATTTGCGAAATGGACATATAATGATGTACCGGAAAAACTGTGGCCGATCATGCCGCTGTCCACGATGTGGGGAATCGGCAGCCGTACGGAAAGAACGCTGAATCATATGGGCATTTATTCTGTCTACGATTTGGCGCATGCCGATTTAGCGTTACTTGAAAAGCGCTTCGGAATTCTCGGCAATCAGCTGTATTACCATGCATGGGGAATCGATCATTCGACAGTCGGTGCGCCGATTATGCAAGGGCAAATCAGCTTCGGTAAAGGGCAGATGCTGATGCGCGATTATCGCAGTAGAAAGGAAATTTTAGTCGTATTGCTGGAAATGTGTGAAGACGTGGCAAGGCGGGCGCGGGAAGCGAAGAAAATCGGTCGGACGATTTCATTAGGGCTTAGCTACAGTAAAGATGCCTTCGGGGGCGGATTTCATCGTTCACGTACAATCGATGAGCCGACAAACGATACACTGAAAATTTTCGAAGTGTGTAAGCAGCTGCTCGATGAATTTTATGCCGAACGGCCGGCACGCAAAATTACGATTACATTAAGCAATATTGAAAGTGAATATTCGATGCAGCTCAGCCTGTTCGATGAGATGCGTTGGCGTAACCGCAAGCTCGGAGAAACGATGGACCGTTTACGTACAAAATACGGTACAACAGCGATATTGCGTGCGGTTTCCTATACGGAAGCAGGTACTGCACTGACACGGGCTGAATTAGTAGGCGGGCATAAACAATAGGGAGTGAAGGCGATGAACAGAGATAGAGGAACAATTAAATGGAGCGCAATGATGTTGCCGGAGCATGTCCAACTATTGCGTGAATGGCAGGAAGAGGACGCAATTGTTACCCAACCCCAACTTGACGAAGCCCAGTTAGAACAAATTAACATCAATCTGCAGCGAGCCTACACAGAGCATTGCCCGATCCAACTAAAAGTATGGGAGCAAACTGGCCTCTATACAGTTTCCGGGGCAATCCAAAAAATCAATATCCACGAACAATATGTCAAACTGGCAAACAGCGAAAGAATTCAGTTCCACCATATTTATGAAGCACTCTTGGATGAGTAGACTTTCCAGTTGTCCAATAAAAATATTGAAATGGGGGAGGCAACTCCAGCGGAAAGCGTCCGACCCGGAATGGAAATTGACCCAATGTTAGAAAGAGAAATTAAATTTCACTTGATTTTACAACCAGAGCCACTCGTATAAAAGTAATCTTTCTATTCGAATATTTCACACGTACAAATGTATTGCTGAAAAAGAATATTTTTAACATATTGTTTTTTAGAAAAGAACACCATATAATAAATTTCATGAAAATGTTTGAACATCAATATTTTTGGATGGTTATATGTATTTTCCACAAGGACATTTGTTTTAATAGATGAGAAATAATAGACGGTATATTCAGCGGTAACAGGCTGAAAACATGTCTTTTAAAGGATAGGGAGGCTTCAGATTGAAGAAAATTATGGTGACCGGTGCTTTAGGTCAAATTGGTTCGGAATTAGTAGAGAAATTACGCCATACGTATGGCACAGATAATGTATTGGCAACAGATATTCGAAAAATTGATCAGCATGAAGGTCCATTTGAAGTATTGGATGTAACAGATGGGAAACGCATGCACACACTTGCCCATGATTTTGGTGCAGACACGATGATACACATGGCTGCATTACTCTCGGCAACAGCAGAAAAAAATCCGGTATTCGCCTGGAATTTAAATATGGGCGGTTTAATGAATGCACTTGAAGTGGCACGTGAACTAGATATGCAGTTTTTCACGCCAAGTTCAATCGGCGCATTCGGTCCTTCTACGCCAAAGGACAATACACCACAAGATACATTACAGCGTCCAACAACGATGTACGGTGTCAATAAAGTAGCTGGCGAATTATTATGCGACTACTACTACACACGCTTTGGACTGGATACACGCGGTGTCCGTTTCCCGGGGCTGATTTCTTATGTAACGCCACCTGGTGGAGGAACGACGGACTATGCCGTAGATATTTATTATAAAGCTATTGCGGAAGGACGCTACACATCGTATATTGCAGAAGGTACGTATATGGATATGATGTATATGCCGGATGCACTGCAGGCCATTGTTGATTTAATGGAAGCAGATCCGGCAAAGCTTGTGCACCGCAATGCATTTAATATTTCGGCGATGAGCTTTGAGCCGTCACAAATCGCAGCCGAAATTAAAAAGCATATTCCAAGCTTCACAATGGATTATGATGTGGACCCGATCCGTCAGGCAATTGCCGACAGCTGGCCAAATGCAATCAACTCATCGGCAGCGATTGAAGAATGGGGCTTCAAAGCTAACTACGATCTGGAAAAAATGACGGTCGATATGCTGGAAAAACTAAAAGTACGATTAGCACAAAACGCGATTTAACTTATAGAAGCGAGTGAAACTGTTGAAAAGCAGTTCACTCGCTTTTTTATATAGGTGCCTGTGGAAAGCCTCGAGGTGGGAGACCCTAAAAGCAAAATTTTGTAATATTCGTTTCTCTAGTAAAATGAAATCGCTGCATTATTGACAAAATATTTTCATTTTTCAGTATATTATATTAGAATGGTATTGTGGGAGAAATTAGGAGGTGTTTTATTGGTAATGGGGATTGCCGGTAAAGATAATGCCTCATAAAAGGGGGAAATATATAATGATGATGCAAACACCACTCGTTTTAACAGATATGGTCAAGCGTGCAGAGACGTATTATGCACACAAAGAAATTATTTCACGTACAAGTGAAAAGAAGGTTCATCGCCTTACATACGGGCAATGGGTAAAGCGCACAAGAAAGTTAGCGCACGCATTAACAAAGCTGGGCATGGAGCGCGGTGACAAAATTGCGTCATTTGCCTGGAATCAGCACCGCCATTTAGAAGCCTATTTTGCGGTTCCATGTACAGGCGCAATTTTGCATATGGTCAATATCCGCCTGTCACCGGAACATATTGCGTACATTATTAATCATGCAGAAGATAAAATAATTTTAATAGATGAAGATTTAGTACCGCTCATTGAAGAAGTGCAGTCGGAACTGAAAACAATTGAACATTATATTATTATGGCGGATGGGGAACTGCCGGAAACAACATTACCGAACGTACTGTCATACGAGGCATTGCTGGAAGGAGCAGATGAAAACTTTGAGTTCCCGGAAGATTTGGATGAAAATGCGCCGGCAAGCATGTGCTATACAAGCGCAACAACGGGAAATCCAAAAGGGGTCGTGTATACACATCGTTCGCTTGTGCTGCACTCCATGTCAATTTCAATGGTGGATACGATGGCAATCTCGGAACGTGACACAATTTTACCGATTGTTCCGATGTTCCATGTTAACGCTTGGGGGATGCCGTTTGCAGCAGTGAATGTAGGGGCTACGCAAGTATTGATCGGTCCTCAGTTTACACCGGCATTAATATTGGATTTCATTGAGCAATACAATGTAACGAAAACGGCAGGCGTCCCGACAATCTGGCTCGGTGCATTGCAGGAGCAAGAAAAAAGAGCACGTAATTTATCGACATTACAGGAGATTTTCTGTGGAGGATCGGCTTCACCAAAAGGCCTTATTAAAAAGTACGAAGAAATGGGCATCAACTATATTGTGGTATACGGCATGACGGAAACTTCACCGATTGTTTCGATGTCACGTGATATGTCACATATGAATGACTGGTCATTGGATGAAAAAATTGAAACACGCGCAATGCAAGGCTTAACGGTTCCAGGAATTGAATCGAGCATCGTCAATGAAAACGGTGAAGTGCCGTGGAACGGAGAAACAATGGGCGAGCTGCGTCTGCGTGGTCCATGGATTGCGGCAGAATATTATGAGGATGAGCGTACAGCGGAAGCATTTTCTAATGGGTGGCTGTATACAGGGGATATCGCGGTTCGTTCAAAAGAGGGATTCATTAAAATAACAGACCGAACAAAGGACCTGATCAAATCCGGTGGTGAGTGGATATCATCCGTTGATTTGGAAAATGCGCTCATGTCGCATGAAGCGGTATTTGAAGCGGCGGTCATTGCCATTCCACACGCGAAATGGCAAGAGCGTCCGCTGGCATGTGTTGTCTTGAAAGAGGGGGCCTATGCAACAAAAGAGGAACTTACAGCATTTTTGGGAGGCCAATTTGCAAAGTGGTGGCTGCCGGATGATATCGTCTTCCTAACGGAAATTCCGAAAACTTCTGTTGGGAAGTTCTTAAAGGCGAAGTTACGTGAAAATGTGAATGAAATTTATCCACAGCTTCAACTGTAATTTGAAATGATGGGAACGCTCTTAATTACCGGGCGTTCCTTTTTTATATTTTTACTAGAATAAAAAGGGAAGGTGTGCAAAAATAATGGCAAGTTGATTTCAATTAAAGAAGGTGCGGAAATTGCGAATTTTAGTAGCGGACGATGATCATACATTGTGTGATAACATCGCGAAAATATTGAAGCTCGATTTTTATGCGGTTGATTCCGTGTTTGATGGAGCAGAAGCGAAGGATTTAATCGATTACTATCAATACGATCTGCTCGTGCTCGACTGGATGATGCCGGAAGCTTTAGGGATTGAAGTTTGCCGGTATGCACGGAGCAAAGGATTTGATGGTGGAATTTTAATGCTGACGGCAAAAGATGCAACGGAGGACATTATCGAAGGATTGGATAATGGCGCGGATGACTATATGGTGAAGCCATTTAAAATGGAGGAGCTTCGCGCAAGAGTCCGGGCACTGTTGCGTCGGAAAAACAAAATGGTGGAAGAGGAAGTCATCGTAGGTTCGCTGAAGCTTAATAAAAACAAGCGGACCGTTTTTATTGAGAATTTCGAAGTAAGCCTGACGAAAAATGAATTTCTGCTGCTCGAATATTTAATTGAAAATAGAGGACAAGTACTGACACATGAACAGATGCTCGACTATATTTGGGACATTGACGATAATGCCAACACAAATACACTGGCAGCGCTCATCCGTCTAGTGCGCAAGAAAATCGATATGGAAGATGAGCCGTCCTATATTCAAAGCATTCGCGGACTTGGCTATAAATTGAGGGACAGCGATGTTTAGAAAAATAAAAATGCGCCTCACATGGATGAATGCCATCAGCTATTTTGTTTTTCTCGTGCTGTTTTTAATTGTTTTCTATATATCTTTTGCGCAAATTTTGAACAAAGTACAGGAAAATATGGTTGAAAGTTATGCGGCTAACAATATTGATAAGTTTTTCAATATTTATAACGGACCACCGAAGCCTCCTCAGCGTTTTGAACTTGAAGTCGATAAAGTTAGCTTCTTTTATGTCGTTAACCGTGATCTGGAAATTTTATACGGCGAAGAGCTGCATGCGGGATTCAATAAAGTATTGCAGGAAAATTTAACGCCGGTAGAAACGAAACAGTTTAAACGATATGACTACGAAGGCGAAACATTGCTCGTTATGACACAGGCTGTGCGCATGAAAGGGGAGACACTGGGCTATATCGCAGTTGGCCAGGATGTCACGACATATGAAGAACTGTTACAAAACGTGCTTATTTTACTTATTATGCTGCTGACTGTTTCAAGTATCGGTATCGCGATTTTAAGTTATTTCCTAGTAAAAAAATCGATGGCACCAATCCAGACGTCGTATGAGCAACAACGTCAATTCGTAGCAAATGCTTCCCACGAGCTCCGGACACCGCTTGCCGTACTGTACAGCTCGCTGGAATTATTCGAAGCGCAAATGAAACAAAAGGGAACCGACTACCCGACTGATACGATGGATGATATGAAAAATGAAGCAAATTATATGAATGATATGCTTTCAAGTTTGCTTACGCTAACACGATCGGATCAAAATCAAATTCAGCTGAAAATCAGTGAAGTGGATTTATCGAATGTACTCATTCAACGAACACGTCGCTTTGCCAAAACAGTGCAGCACCTATCATTTCAGCTCAATATTGAGGACGATTTGACGAGTAAAGCAGATAAAATATTGGTAGAAGAACTGCTTTATATTTTACTGAAAAATGCAGTGACCTATACAACGGAAGGTACGGTTCATGTTCGCGCATATAAGGAAACAAGCTTCGTGAAAATTGAAGTGGCGGATACCGGGATCGGCATTGCAGCGGAAGATTTACCCCACATTTTCGAACGATTTTACCGGGCAGATAAAATACGCAATAAATCTGGAACGGGGCTCGGACTTGCCATCGCAAAAGTCATTACCGATCTGCATGACGGGCAAATTACAGTAAAAAGCGAGCTAGGCGAAGGGGCAGTATTTACTGTTGAATTGCCGATTGTTCAAAAGTAGGCGAGGAGTTCTGATTAACATCCGCAACAAAACAAAATACATGAATTATAGACTCAATTTTTTTCTTCTGGAGAAAAGTTGAGTTTTTTTATTTACCCGAACCATTTTTTCATTTTCATTTCATTTTTCCTCTGTATTGTATCGTTTGTAAGGAGGAATGACTTTGAAAGTGCGTACAAGATGGCTAGTTGTACCAATTATTTTAACGGTTGCCGTCGTGATAGCAGCAGTTTATGGGCTGAAGTATTTTAACGTAGAAAAATCAACAGCAGGCTATGACTATAAAGAACAATTATTTAACGAAGATGAACTCGGAGTCGTAGAAATAACGGTGAGTGACAGCAACTGGAATAAGATTTTGGACAACCCGACTGCCGAGGAATATGTGGAAGCAACAGTAACGATTAACGGTGAAGCATATGACAATGTAGGTGTTCGTGCAAAAGGGAACTCCTCATTATCAAGTGTGGCGAACAGCGATTCAGAGCGCTACAGCCTAAAAGTTGATTTTGCCCAATATGATACGAACCAGACATTTTACGGTTTGGAGAAAATTAATTTAAACAATAACTTTTCAGATACAACACAAATGAAGGAGTTTGTCTCATACGAACTGATGGAACAGCTTGGGATCGCGACACCAGCACACTCTTATGTGAAGGTGCTTGTGAATGGTGAATATTACGGACTGATGCTTGCCGTTGAAGAAATCGGGGAAGCCTTTGCAAAAACAAATTTCGGATCGACAGAAGGGTTTATTTTTAAACCGGAAGGCGATGGCAGTGATTTAGCCTATAAATCGGATGCTACAGATGATTACGCCGGAATTTTTGATGAAGTAAAAATGAACAAAAAAACAGCTGAAAAAAATTCGAATATCATCAACATGATGAAAGAAATTAGCGAGGGTGACAGCTCTTCGGTTGATATTGACCAGGTAGCCCGTTATTTCGCATTAAATACGGCGCTTGTCAGCATGGACAGTTATCAAGGCTCATTCAAGCATAACTACTATTTATATGAAGATGAAAATGGCCAATTCTCTGTTATTCCATGGGATTATAACATGGCATTCGGTGGATTTGGCGGTGGGGGTGGTCGTCCGGATGGGCAAGCCAATGCCGGTGCCAGTGCCGGGCAAAGTAACGAAGCACAAACAGAAGAAACTGCAAACAATCCTCCGGAGATGAACGGTGGCATGGGGGGCGGCGGTATGATGCTTAACGAAACGATTATAACCGACTCCAATATTAATTTCAGTATTACGGAGCCTGTATCCGGAACAACTGTTGATGCACGTCCATTATTGAAAATTATTTTAGAGGACGAAGAGGCGCGGGCGTTATATGACGGTTATTTAGAAAAAATCGCAACTGAAATTTTAACAGAACAAAATGTACTTGCGATTACAACCAAATTGCAAGATTTGCTGCAGAAAGCAGTAGATGAAGATCCGTCCAAATTTGCAACGACAGAGCAATTTCTGGCAGGAGTGAGCGGTGAACAAAGCTTGCCGGAATTTGCAAAACAGCGCAGCGAATCGATTTTAAAGCAGCTTGCCGGTGAAATTGAAGGTGTATCAGGGGCAGGATCAGGATTTGGCGGAGGTCCGGGTGGTGAAATGAACGGCGAAATGCCTGAAATGAACGGGCAAGCCCCATCGGAGTTCGGGGACAACGGGCAAGGGAATGCCAACCAAGAGCGCGGTAATCGCCCACAAAGAAATGGACAGTTACCCGCGAACGGAGAAATGCCGAACTTTGAAAACATGCCCCAAATGAACGGTATGCCAGGGCAGCAACATACAAAAGACGCGGCAACAGGCAATTCAAAACAGACGATCATCATATTGGCAGCTTCCTTTGCAGCAGTCATTATCGCAATCGGTGCTGTTGTAATCCTAAGCAGAAGAAAATATAAAAAGGGGTGAGCAAGGTGACAAAACAAACATCCTATAATCCAAATGGCCGCAGTGAAATGAAATTTGGGATTACATATATCGACTATCAAATTTTAAAAATGAAGCTGCGTCATATGATGAAGCTCGATCCGCATGCAAATGCAAACGGGCGTTATCTCATCCGTTCCTGTTATTTCGACAACTTCGACAATAAGGTAATGAACGAAAAGAAGGAAGGCTTTTTAAACCGGGATAAATACCGGGTGCGCATTTACAACAAAAGTGATGCGGTCATTCATCTTGAGCGCAAATCGAAGCGCAATAACCAGACATACAAATCTAAATGTTCGCTGACAAAAAAAGAATTTGAGCAATTGCGTGTAAATGATTTCGAATGGATGAAAGATGATGAGCGATCATTAATTCGAGATTTGTATAAAGATATCAAACTATATCACCTGAAACCAACGACCGTTGTCGACTATGAACGTGAAGCTTACTTGTATGAGCATGGCAATGTGCGTATAACATTCGATTGCAAAGTACAGACAAGCTTGCGCAATACGGATATGTTCGACAAAAACTTACCAATGGTCGATGTACTTGATCAAAATGAAGTCATTTTGGAAGTGAAGTATGACGAGTACTTGCCGACAGTCATTAAAATGCTGCTGCAGGGCATTCATACGCGTCATGAAGCTTATTCAAAATATCAGTTAAGCCGCATGTTCGGCTAAAAAATAGGAGGGATTTTAAGTGTTTACATTATTAGCAGCAACGAATATCACCAATTTTGATGATATTTTCAAATCGAGTTTTTTAGAAAAGACGTCCAGCTTTTCTTTAATTGACGCATTGATCGGACTGGCAAGTGCCTTTTTATTAGGTGTATTTATTTACTTCATATATAAGAAAACGTTTAACGGGGTTGTGTACTCACATTCGTTCAATATTTCGTTGATGATTATGGCTATGGCAACAGCACTTGTCATTATGGGAATCAGTCAAAATGTTCTATTATCACTTGGTATGGTCGGTGCATTATCAATCGTTCGTTTCCGTACACCGATTAAAGACCCGATGGATTTAATATTCCTGTTCTGGTCAGTAGTAGTCGGAATTTTATGTGGTGCAGGATTTATTCCTTTAGCGGTAATTGGTTCAGTCATTATCGGAGTAGTCATTATTGTTTTCCAAAATAAAATTGTGATCGAAAACCCGTACTTAGTTATAGTACGTTTTGAGCATGAAGAAACAAATACAGTAATCGAAAGATTGTTGAAAGAAGCTTCAAAACGTTATTTATTAAAATCAAAATCGGTAATGAATGATGAACAAATGGAAGTAACCTATGAAGTACGCCTAAAAGGGAACGATGCCGCTTTCGTATCAACATTATCAAAAGTAGAAGGTGTATCGTCAGCAGTAATGTTAAGCTATGACGGAAACTTCACAGCATAAAACAGGGAGTGTAATAATGAAAAAAACTATAATCGGTATCACATTGGCGGCTTCACTTTTGTTGGCGGCATGTGGTAATACAGATAACGAGATTGTCGCAACAACGGCTTACGGGGATATTACGAAATCAGGGTTTTATGAACAAATGAAAGAAATAGCCGGAACAACTCTTTTGGAACAAGTTGTAATTGATAAAATTTTAACGGACCAGTATGAAGTGTCAGACAAAGAAATAGAGGAACAGCTCGAAACGTATAAAGAAATGTACGGAGACAGCTTTGAATCGGCTTTGGCGACGAATGGCTATACAGAAGAAACATTCAAAGATACAATACGTTTCCAATTGCTCCAGCAAAAAGCGATGGAGGATGTTGAAGTAACACAAGAAGAAATCAAGACCTATTATGAGCAAGGGAAATATGAGCTTCATACACGCCACATTTTAGTCGAGACGGAAGAAGAGGCGCAGCAATTGTATGAAAAGATTTCGGAAGGCAGCGATTTTGAAACGGTTGTGAAAGAGAGCTCACAGGATAGCGAAACAGCTGAAAACGGCGGTGATCTAGACTGGCTGTCCATTGCTGATATGGAGGCAACATTTGCAGATGCAGCGTATGCATTAGAAACTGGAGAAGTATCAGAGCCGGTGGAAAGTACTTTAGGCTATGAAATTATTCAGCTGGTAGATAAACGAGAATTGAAAGACTATGCTTCACTGGAAGAGCAAAAAGAAGAAATCAAAAAGACATTGAAAGAGCAGATTGTTGCGAATACTGAGTGGGAAACAGTAGAGGCACGTTTATTGAAAGAAGCGAATGTTACAATTAAAGATGCTGATTTTAAAGGTACATTTAGCGAAACATTAAATGAAGAAGAGTAAACGAAAAATAAAAAACGGGGACGCATCGAATTACCGAGCGTTCCCGTTTTTCGTCGTCCCGCCTACGAAAAAGCGTTTCATAAGGGAGAGTCCTAAGTTGAAAAGGAAAATAATGAGTGCAACACGAAAGAATGCGACAAAGTATTGCCAAGTCGTTGTACTGTCTATGAACAGCTTTGGCATGCTATCTACTAATACATACGTAAAATAACCGGCAATCGCAATAAAAAACAAACCACCAAAAAAGTCCTTTACATTCATCTTGAACCCCCACTAAATAGATTTAATCAAAGGATACCATATAAAGGAAATATAATATATATAGAAGAAAGTGGGATGCAAAGGTACTGAAAGGAAGAGATGGGGTCCTCCAATTCTTCAAGCCGTTGCATCTTCAATAATCAGCAGCGATTAAATCACAGCTGTCTTCTTCGTTGCCTGTACAAGCGCTTCGATTGTTGCCCAGTCTTGCTCGACGAGTGCCGTAACAATTTTACTGCCGACAATTACTCCATCTGCGATATCGCCAAAGCTTTTTACATGTTCAGTCGTTGAAATACCGAAACCTGCTAACACGGGAATATTGCTCGCTGCTTTCAAGTTTGCAAAATGCCCGGCAAGTTCCGCGGCAAAGCTTGCACGTTCACCGGTAATGCCATTTACCGTTACAGCATAAACAAAGCCTTCACTTGCAGCGGCTAATTTCTTAATACGTTCAGGGGGACTCATCAATGATACGAGCTGGACAAGCGCAATGCCATTTACCTTTAAAGCGTCATGCAATAAAGCACTTTCTTCGTAAGGCATATCCGGTACAATCAGTCCTTGAACCCCACTGCGTTTTGCATCCTCTGCAAATGCTTCAATCCCATAAGCTAAAATCGGGTTTAAGTAAGTCATGACAACGAGCGGAATATGGATTTCCTGTGCAAAGCTTTGCAGTTCATCCAGTACTTTTTTCAATGTCACACCTTGTGCAAGTGCACGTTCACCGGCTTGTTCAATCGTTGGTCCATCTGCTACAGGATCGGTAAATGGTATGCCGACCTCAATTGCGGAAACTCCGATTTGCTGAAGCTTTAGTATAGTAGGTTTTAATGTTTCAAGCCCGCCATCGCCTGCCATAATATAAGGAACAAATGCTTTATCTCCTGCTGCTAATACGTTTTCAAGCTGTTTTTGCAATGTCATTTCGCGCCACCTCCAAGTTTATCCATTAATGTGTGAACATCTTTGTCTCCACGACCTGATAGGCAAACGACAACAATTTCATCAGCAGGTCGGTCCTTGGCAAATTGGCTCGCATAGTAAACGGCATGCGCGCTTTCCAATGCCGGTAAAATTCCTTCCGTTTCACATAATAGCTTTACACCTTCAAGTGCCTGTTCATCGGTAACAGAAGGGTAGGCAGCACGACCTGTTTCATGTAAATGACAGTGCTCAGGTCCAACTCCCGGATAATCAAGTCCTGCTGAAATTGAATGGGCTTCTTGAACAAAACCGTTATCATCCTGTAGTAAATACATGAACGCACCATGTAGGACACCTGTTTTCCCTACGTGAATTGCTGCCGCATGCTTGTCGGTATTGACACCTGAACCTGCAGCTTCCACTCCATATAATGCTACATCCTGATCTTCCACGAACGGATAGAACATTCCGATTGCATTACTGCCGCCACCGATACAAGCAATAACTGTA
This sequence comes from Solibacillus isronensis, assembly GCF_023715405.1. Classification (NCBI taxonomy): domain Bacteria; kingdom Bacillati; phylum Bacillota; class Bacilli; order Caryophanales; family Caryophanaceae; genus Solibacillus; species Solibacillus isronensis. The sequence continues at coordinate 2,284,543 of NZ_JAMBOC010000001.1, read as the reverse complement.
TCCGGAAGACGTCCTTCCTGCTGTAAAATTTGGGCACGTGTTTCATCCCCGATGACACGCTGGAAATCACGGACAATTGTAGGGAAGGGGTGGGGTCCAAGTGCCGATCCTAAAATGTAATGCGTATCTTCTATATGAGTGACCCAGTGACGCAACGCTTCATTAACCGCATCTTTCAATGTAGCAGAGCCTTTTTCTACCGCAACAACTTTTGTCCCGAGCAGCTCCATACGGAAAACGTTCAGTTGCTGACGGCGTACATCTTCTGCCCCCATATAAACGATACATTCCATATCAAGCAATGCACACGCAGTTGCCGTTGCAACACCGTGTTGACCTGCACCAGTTTCAGCAACAATTTTTTTCTTCCCCATACGCTTTGCTAAAAGTGCCTGGCCGATCGCATTATTTATTTTATGTGCGCCAGTATGATTTAAATCTTCACGCTTTAAATAGATTTTCGCACCGCCGACTTTATTCGTTAAACGCTCCGCAAAATATAGGGGAGTTTCACGTCCGACATATTGCTTTAAATAATAATCTAGCTCTTCCTGGAAAGAGGGGTCTTTTTTTGCTTCCTCATATGCAAGCTCCAATTCCTCAAGTGAAGTCATCAATGTCTCGGGCACAAATTGACCACCGAATCGCCCGAATCGTCCTTTTACTGTCGTCATAAAATCAACTCTCCTTTTGCTGTTTCAATAAAATTCGTAATCGCTGCTGAACTTTTTCGACCATCTACTTCTACACCACTTGAAACATCTACTGCAAATGGCTCGACAAGCATAATCGCCAGTCCAACATTTTCTTCATTTAATCCACCTGCCAAAATAACCTTTTCAAGCGGGATTTTTACTTTATCAAGCAGCATCCAGTCAAAGGATTTTCCGCTTCCTCCACGAAAGTCAGTTCCAGGCGCATCGAACAAATAGTAGTCCACATCATACGTCGCTGCTCGTGTCACATCCTCTTCACTGCGAATCGAGAACGCTTTAATTGCCGGCAGCCCGATTTCTTGAATCTGTTCGGGTGTTTCATCACCGTGATACTGGATATAATCGAGTCCGACTTCTTTTACAATTTGACGAATAGTGGCTGGCTCTTCATTGACAAAAACCCCGACTTTTTTGACCGTACGCGGAATTGCCTTTGCCAGTTCCGCTGCTTCCTCTACCGTAATGCGTCGTTTACTGGGCGCAAACATAAATCCGATAAAATCAGCACCTGCTTTGACCGCTGTTTCTACATGTTCAATTTCTTTTAATCCGCAAATTTTTACTTTTGTCATCGATTTTCGCCAACCTTTGCTGTTATGTCGATTTGTAGTGCTTTTAGTGAATTTTTGACATCTCCGCTGCGCATTAATGCTTCGCCGACTAATATTCCTTTTGCGCCAGCATTCGCCACAAACTTTGCATCTTCCGGACCTAAAATTCCGCTTTCACTAATAAATGCTATCGGTGATGGAGGAAGAAGCTGCGCAATTTCAAGTGTTGCTGATAGTGAAACATCGAATGTTTTCAAATTCCGGTTATTCACTCCGATAATGTTTGCCCCAATGGCAAGGGCACGCTTTAATTCATCGGCATCATGTACTTCAACGAGCACTTCCAGCTGTTGTTCTGTCGCATAGGCGTAAAGGGATTTCAGCTGGTCGTCTGTTAATGCTGCAACAATCAACAGGACAACCGATGCGCCGGCAGCCTTCGCGTAGTCGATCTGTACTTCATGAATGATGAAGTCTTTACATAAAACCGGTATGTTTACGGCATTGGCAACGGCATTTAAATCCGCATAGCTTCCTTTAAAAAATGCGCGTTCTGTCAATACGGATATACAGGCAGCACCTGCTTCTTCATATTGTAAAGCTTGCTCAACAGGGTCGACTTCTGTCGCAATATCGCCTTTAGAAGGGGAGGCACGCTTCATTTCCGAAATGACTTGCAATGAATTGGCTGATATTAATGTTTCGTATAAAGAAGGGCGGACCTTATCAATTGTTAAAAACACAGGCTTTGTCGAAAGCAATTGTGGCAGCTCAGTCTTTTTTTGGTCAATAATACGGTCTAAAATCGTCATTTTACGGGTTCCTCCTGCATCTGTTTTTGGCTATAAGCAATGATATTCTCTAACTTTTCATAAGCGCGTCCGGATAAAATGCTGTCCTTCGCCATATCGATACCTTCTTTCATTGTCTCGGCAAGCCCATATGCAAAGAAGCCAATGCCGGCGTTTAAAAGAACCGTATCAAAATACACGCTTTGTTTTCCTTTTAGTAAGTCACGCATAATATCCGCATTTTCTGCAGGAGTGCCGCCGCGAATTGCAGAAAGTGGCTGTGAGGCTAAGCCGACATCTTCAGCACGCAGTTTAAATGGAATTATGTCCCCGCGGTCTAACAGTACAAAAGTGTTTTCACCATCCAGTGATGCTTCATCCATTCCTTGTGCACCAGATACGACGATTGCACGCTCACGTCCTAACAGATGGAGCACTTCTGCATAATCGGTCGTAAAGTTTGGTCGGTTAATGCCGACAAACTGTGTTTTTAGCGGAACAGGGTTTGTTAGGGGACCGACTAAATTGAAAATCGTCGGCTTGCCGATTGCCTGTCGTACTTCACCAATCCGTTTTAACTTCGGATGCATATTCGGAGCATGTAAGAAGGCGATACCGTGCTGTTTAAGCAATTCGGATGTTTGCTCGATATTCGGCAACAGCGTAATGCCAAGTGCCTCCAACACATCCGAACTTCCTGAAGCACTCGATACTTTCCGGTTGCCGTGCTTAGCTACTAAAATGCCGCCGCCTGCCAATACAAAAGCGGATGTCGTACTAATATTGAAGCTTTGAAGTCCGTCGCCGCCCGTGCCGCAGTTATCGATATAAATGCCTTCCGGTACGTCGACAGCAACTGCATGTGATTTCATAACAGAAGCTAAGCCTGCCACTTCATGTGCCGTTTCTCCTTTTGCACTCATCGCTGTTAAAAATGAGGCAATCTGTTCTTTCGGTGTTTGCTCATTAAAAATAAGCTGTGCCGCCTGCTGCATTTCCTCAAAAATTAAGTGCTCTTTTCGCTCAATCTGTTCAATGTATGGAAGTAAAGACATGTTCATCATCCTTTCAGTAAAGAGTGGAATGGCGCTTCTTCATCTGTCTCCGAGTGAAGCTGTGCGACATTTCCTTGAATTATTATCGTCTGTTCAGGTGTTGTGAAATCGACCTGACCATTAAAGCCGATATAGCCGATCAAGCCTTGTGCTGGTAATAGCCCTTTCACGACATCGATGGCATGAAGGGTAGGGCTTAACGTACTTGTTGTAACATTTGCAAGCTGCTGCACCGAATTTTCTGTACTATAGCGTTCGATTGACGGTGCATCATTCGTAACGGAAATATTCCCGTTCCTTACTTGCATGTAGTTTGATTTTGATGTACCGATTACTGTGCAATCATCAAATTCGACATAGTACATATATGGTGCAGCGTGCTCAATGCGCATTTTTCGATAAAGGGAAAGGGCCTCTCCGGAAAATTGTGCGCGATAACGTCCATTCCCCTCTTTTTCGACATGTTGTAATATATAGGAAGATTGTTCAGGTGTTGGTGTTGCAAACAGCTGTTCAATCAATTGATCAATGTTCGGTTCTACTTGCTCTGCTTCAATATTTGTATGGAAAACAGCGATTTCATCTGTTAAATGATCAAAAATAATGAGTGTATCGTAAACATGAAACTGCAGTTCAGGCAATGGCTTTTGCAATGCATGAATATAGCCAATTCCGCCACCTGTAAACGGATATTCCGTATGTGATGAGACACGAGGCATCACTTGCTTTAATAGTTGAACCAGCTCGCCTTCATATGTGTAGGCTTTATTGGAATGATGTGCATGATCTAAAAGTTGATCACCTGTCCCGATATACGTTTTACGAGGGTTGACCCCGATGAACGAATAGCGTCCATTCCCGTCATACTTAGAGGAACTTTCCAATAAAAACTTCCGTTCACCTTGCAGTCGCTGGAAAATAGAAATTGGTGTTAGTAAATCCCCATTTACTTTTTTCATTGATGTACGAAAATGTTGCTGAACTACCATATGAACAACTCCTTTTTTGAAATAAATTACGCCTTTACGATTCAGATTATTTAGCAATCTTGTAATTAATTTAAAGCTTTGCTGAACAAAAAAATCGCCCTCAGCAAAAGAATTAACTTTTGCTGAGGACGATCTGCACCGCGTTGCCACCTCGTTTGAAGCAAACCAAAAAAACCTTGCTTCCACTTAAACCTGATAACGGCAGGGTACCGTCCGCCGACTAACGCCAGCAGCTTTCATAAGGCCCATTCACATTTACCTTTTGGCGTATTTTCACCAGCCATACGCTCTCTTTACAAAACGGTAAATGCTACTCTTCTTATTCAACAATTTACTCAACTAAGCTCAACTAAACGAAAACGGTGGTCACGCTCCCGCAACCTGCTACCGTAAATAATAATTTGAATATGCTTTATTCTAACACTGAAAAATGAAATGTCAAACAATTCTAAAATATTTTCGCTGAATAAAAAACCAGCTGACGTTTTAAAACCAGCCGGTGAAAAAATCGATATTAAATTAATTTTTTGAAATTCAATCGTTTATTTAAAGTGTACATAATCGGTGCTCCAACCGCCAATACAACAAATTCGCCAAATGCTACAAACAGCCAAGTTTCCCAGAACGGGAAGCCAAGCACGATATTCAGCTGTGCTGCAATGATAAACATTGTAAACGTAAATAGTGTTGTATTAATAATCAGACGAGCCCAAATATTTTTCACAAACTTACAAATGAATATGAAAATTCCGAGTGTAATAATCGTATGTCCGACACCAAATACTAAATCAATTGGACCGATCGAAGACATCAGGAAATTGGAAATAAATACACCTAAAACAACACCTAACATATAGCGCGGGTTAAATGCGACTAAATGGTTAAAAATTTCGGCAATACGGAACTGTACTTGCCCAAAGCTAATTGGCGCAACAAGCATTGTGACAGCAATATATAATGTTGCAATAATGGCACTCGCTGCAATAAACTTTACCTTCATATGAAATTCCTCCTAGTTTTTTAACGTGGGATGGTTACGAACCACGCAAAGCAACTGCAATCATAGCAATATTGAAAATAAAAGTAAAGATTTATAGGACTTTTTTTTCAATAAATACTCAAAAAAATTCTAAAGAGTAAAAACTTCAACAAACCGCGTTGCTTAGCGGTTTGAAGTGTATCAACTAAATTTCGAAATGAGGCACATTACCTAGAATAAATTCAGAAGATTCTAAATGTTATTGACTATCTAAATACGACGCGGTAATATTATTTCAACACACTTCATCCAAATGAAGTTCGGTGCTTTAAATCGATAAAGTAAACTAGGGGGAAATAAGATGAGAAAAAATTTAATGAAGCTATCCTTTTTATTATTCGGGCTTCTTTTATTATTAGCTGCTTGTGGCGGGGAAGAGAGCGAGACATCTTCGAACGAGACGTCAAATGGCGAGGCTGTAGATACAGCTAAAGCAGATAGCGATAAAACATTTAAAATCGGAACAACACAAATTGTTGAACATCCATCATTAGATGCAGCAAAAGAAGGATTTAAAAAAGCAATTGAAGATGCAGGTATTAAAGCAGAATACGTAGACAAATCTGCGAACAACGATAACAGTGCAAACATGACAATCGCCCAGCAGTTAGTCGGGGATAATGTAGATTTGATTTTCGCAAACTCAACACCTTCAGCACAGGCGGCAAAAAGCGCGACTTCTGATATCCCGGTTATCTTTACATCGGTAACGGATGCAGTAGGTGCGGAATTGATCGAGTCAATGGCAACACCTGGTGCCAACGTAACAGGTACGATTGATTTACATCCGGAAACAATGCCGAAAACAGTTGCCTTCCTAAAAGAATTAGGGGCAAAAAATGTAGGGATGGTATATAACGCTGGTGAGCAAAACTCAGTTGCACAAATTGCGGCAGTAAAAGAAATTGCAGCAAAAGAAGGCGTAACAATTGTGGAAGCAGCGGTATCTGCTTCATCTGAAGTACGTCAGGCAGCAGAATCACTAGTAGGAAAAGTAGATGCATTTTATATTATTACAGATAATACGGTCGTATCGGCACTTGAATCTGTAATCGAAGTAGCAGATGCAAACAAATTACCTCTTGTTGTCGGTGAGCTTGATTCAGTAGAGCGCGGCGGTTTAGCAGCTTACGGTTTCGAATACTACGATATCGGCTATGAAGCAGGGCAAATGGCAGCACAAATTTTATTGGAAGGTAAAACACCTTCAGAAGTTCCGGCTGCGTACCCGGCTAACTTAAAACTAGTAATCAATAAAGCTACTGCAGAAAACTTAGGCCTGGAAATTAAGCCTGAATGGGAAGCAGAAGTACAATAATTCATTATTTTTTATAAAAAAGCAAGTCAGCCTAAACAGGTAAATGTTTAGGCTGACTTGCTTAAAACTTTTAAAAAAGTCAGGAGATGATTCGAGATGTTTACAGCTATGTTTGGGTCAGTGGAGCAAGGGATCATCTATGCAATTATGGCACTTGGGGTTTATTTAACATTCCGTGTGCTGGATTTTCCGGATTTAACGGTTGATGGAAGCTTTGTAACGGGGGCAGGTACGGCAGCGATGATGATCGTGCTTGGCTATAACCCGGTCCTTGCCACATTGGTCGCAACAGTTGCTGGATTTATTGCTGGATGTATGACAGGAATTTTACACACTAAAGGGAAAATTAATCCTCTTCTTGCAGGGATTTTAATGATGATCGCCCTCTATTCGATTAATCTTCGAATTATGGGATTAAGCTCAGATACCGGTGTAACACGACCAAATATTCCACTATTAAATTCAGAAACAGTTTTTTCGACGTTCGGTTCATTCTGGTCGAATTTAGGTATTGATTCAGCAATTACAAATGTACTGAAATCAATGGGCTTAGCTTCTGTTCCAACAACTTGGGGAATTTTAATTTTAATGATTGTTGTTACAACGATTATTAAACTAGTAGTAGACTGGTTCTTAAAAACAGAAATCGGTCTCGCGATTCGTGCAACAGGTGACAATAAACGAATGATTCGCAGCTTTTCGGCAAATACCGATTCACTGGTCATTTTAGGACTGGGAATTTCAAACGGTATGGTAGCATTATCGGGTGCATTAATTGCCCAATATACAAAGTTTGCCGATGTCGGATTAGGTATTGGTATGATTGTTGTCGGTTTGGCATCTGTAATTATCGGTGAAGCAATTTTCGGAACAAAGTCGATTGTTCGTGTCACATTTGCAGTTATTGCCGGGGCAATAATTTACCGAATGATTTACGCATTGGCGTTACGTGTAAAATGGCTTGACTCGGGAGATATGAAACTAATTACGGCGGTTATCGTTATTTTAGCGCTAGTAATCCCGCAAATCGTAGGGAAATATAAAGAGAAAAAGAGAAAAGCAAAACGTTTGGAAGAACGTCTCGCATTACAACAGGCAAAAGTAGATATTGAGCAGGGAGGGAAGAGCCTTGCTTAAATTAGATGGCATTAATAAAGTATTTAACGAAGGAACACCCGATGAGAAAATTGCACTGGACAATATTAATTTGCATTTGGCACCTGGTGATTTCGTTACAATTATCGGCAGTAACGGAGCCGGAAAATCGACAATGATGAATATGATTTCAGGAGCGTTAACACCAGATTTCGGCTCTGTCGAAATTAACGGCAATGATTTAACCCGCTTGCCGGAATATAAGCGTGCTGTACATATCGGCCGCGTATTCCAAGATCCGATGGCAGGAACAGCACCAACGATGACTATTGAAGAAAACTTGGCGATTGCCTATTCACGTAACACAAAGCGTTCATTGCGTTTTGGTGTTGATAAAAAGCGTCGAGAGTTTTTCAAAACGTCATTGGAAAAGCTGCATTTGAATTTGGAAAATCGTTTATCGGCTAAAGTCGGGCTATTATCGGGTGGGGAACGCCAGGCATTAAGTTTATTAATGGCGACATTTACGAAGCCTTCAATTTTACTGCTTGATGAACATACAGCAGCTCTTGATCCGTCCCGTGCAGAGCTTATTACAAAGCTGACAAAAGAGCTTGTCGAGGAAAGCCGGCTGACAACACTGATGGTCACGCATAATATGCAGCAGGCGCTCGATTTGGGGAATCGCCTCATTATGATGGATAAAGGGCAAATTATTCTGGAAGTCGGTGAAGACCGTAAACAGGACTTGACGATTCCGGATTTAATGCACGAGTTCGAACAAATCCGCGGCGAAAAAATGAATTCAGACCGCGCGTTATTAGGGTAAATGAAAAGTTCCAGAAAGATAAAGCAAAAACTCGATTTTCTCTGAGAGAAAATCGAGTTTTTATATTTCAATAAAAGTATTTATACTAGCAACGCAAACAGCGTACTGTCGTTATTTACTTCTTTATACTCGAAACCGTTTGCACGCATACGTTCAATTAATCCTGCGTGGTCTTCGCGATGTGCAAGCTCAATGCCGACCAATGCCGGACCACTTTCTTTATTGTTTTTCTTCGTATACTCAAACGTTGTAATATCATCATTCGGACCAAGCACTTCCGTCAAAAATTGGCGTAATGCTCCTGAACGCTGAGGGAAACTTACGATGAAATAGTGCAGCAGCCCTTCATAGATGAGTGAGCGTTCTTTAATTTCCTGCATACGCCCGATATCGTTATTTCCTCCAGAGATAATGATGACAACCGATTTTCCGCGAATTTGCTCTGCGTAAAAGTCAAGTGCTGCAACCGACAATGCTCCAGCAGGCTCGGCAATAATAGCATGCTTATTATAAAGATCTAAAATAGTCGTACATACTTTACCTTCCGGAACGGCGATAATATCATCCAAATAGTGACGGCATACTTCATATGTATCATGCCCAACACATTTTACAGCAGCGCCATCAACGAATTTATCGATCGTGTCCAGTGAAACCGCTGCTCCGTTTTGGAAAGCAGATTTCATACTTGCCGCCCCTGCAGGCTCTACACCGATAACTTTACTCGAAGGGGACAAGTTTTTAATGTAGGAAGAGACGCCTGACATTAATCCGCCACCGCCGATACTGCCAAATACATAATCGATCGGTTCTTCGATGTCATTCATAATTTCGACCGCCACTGTTCCTTGGCCAGCCATTACATCCGCATCATCGAATGGATGGATGAAAATGCGGTTCTCCTGCTCACAATAGGCAAGTGCGCTTTCCGCAGAGTCGTCAAATGTATCTCCTGCCAGTACAATTTCTACAAAGCTTCTGCCAAACATCCGCACTTGATCGATCTTTTGTTTCGGAGTTGTTTTCGGCATAAAGATTGTCGCTTTAATTTCCAGCTTTGCGCACGCATACGCAACACCTTGTGCATGGTTGCCGGCACTTGCACAGACGACACCTGAAGTACGAGCCTCATTTTCGATTTTTTTAATTTTATAATAGGCACCACGTAATTTAAATGAGCGAACATGCTGCAAATCTTCACGCTTAAAGTAAATTTTTGCCCCATACTTTTCTGATAAATATTCGTTTAATTGCAGGGGTGTATGTACAACAACATCTTTTAAAAAATGATGTGCGATTAATACGTTTTCGACTGCAATCGTATTCGGTTGAGTAACTCCCATTTCCATGTAACCTCCGTCATCTGATTAAAGATTATATTATTCTATCATAAATTTATGTCGTAATGGCGTAAAAATTCTGTAAATTATGAAAATTAATCAATACGTCATAATGAAAGCGGTTTAATAGAGAAATCAGGCATCGATTCAGACAAGATTTCCTTGAAACTGAAACGCGCACTATATCTCTTTGAAGTGCATATCATCGAACGGAACAGGAAAAGCTTATGTATGAACCAAGTCTTAAGTCACCTCCCAATGTTTATTTGAAAAACAAAGGGGAAAAATAAATTATTGTGGCAGGAAAATTTTGCGCATAGGAAAAACTTATTGGCAGCGTCCAAAATCATTTTAGGAGGAATAGCTATGACTAAAACAGCGATTATTACAGGTGGAGGCAGCGGGTTAGGACAAGCAACAGCTATCCGTATGGCACAGGAAGGTATTAATATTGCGGTAGTGGATGTCAGTGAAAAAGGCGGAAACGAAACAGTTGAACAAGTGAAAGCACATGGCGTAGACGCTATTTTCATTAAAGCGGATGTATCAAAAGCTGAAGAAGTAAAAAATTATGTTGATGAAACAGTTAAGCATTTTGGAGCGATTGATTACTTCTTTAACAATGCAGGAATTTCCGGCAGCGGTAAATTCTATTTAGATACGACGATTGAGGAAATTGAACAAATTGTCGGTATCAACTTGTTAGGGGCACTTTATGGTGTACGCTATGTGGCCGAAGTAATGCTGAAAAACGGTGGCGGTTCCATTGTAAATACGGCATCAAGTGCCGGTGTAATTGGACAGGATTCCGTTGTTACATATTCAGCAACGAAACACGGAATTGTCGGGTTAACAAGAAGTATGGTAGCGGAATACGCAAAAGACGGGCTACGTGTAAATGCGATCGCACCAGGCCCGACTGAAACACCAATGGTAAAAGCCTTTTATGAAGCAAATCCGCAAATGAAGGAAAATGCTACTGGTGGAATCCCTCAAAAACGCTTAGGTACACCAGAGGAAGTAGCAGAGCTTGTAACCTTCCTGCTAACTTCAAAAGCAGAGTATATTAACGGGGAAGTCATTCGAATCGATGGCGGCTTCACAAGCACGAAGTAAATAGTAAAAAGGGCTGCCCGGAACGTCAGTAGAGAATCTGACTTTCCGGCAGCCCTTTATTGTTTAATTAAAATAAAAGATGCGCAATTGCTGCGATAATTGGAATTGAAATGATTGTACGGATTAAGAAAATGATAAATAGATCCCAGATTTTTAATGGAAGCTTCGTACCTAGAATCAGTCCACCGACTTCCGACATGTAGATTAACTGTGTAACCGATACTGTCGCGATGAAGAAACGTGTCATTTCTGATTCAATGCCAGCACCTAAAACTGAAGGTAACAGCATGTCCGCAAAACCGACAATCATCGTTTGTGCAGCTTCACCGGCTTCAGGAATTTGCAGAAGCGCCAAAATCGGCTCAAATGGCATTCCTAGTATACGGAAGAAACTTGTAAACTCTGCTAACACTAATGCAATTGTTGCGAACGCCATAATAATCGGTGTAACCGCAAACCACATTTCCAGTACATTAATAAATCCATTTTTGATCATTTTACCTAAGTTACGGTTAGAATCGGCTTTCGATAAAGCATTGTGCAATCCAAAAGAAAATACATTATATCCATCTTGTACATCTTCACGGTTTGCAGGCACTTGAGAGCCATCAATTAAAGTATCCGCTTTTTGTTTTAACGGGTAAATACGAGGCATAATGAATGCTAAAATTAAACCACAAATAATGACAGAAGCATAGAACTCGATGAAGTAATCACCAATGCCGATTGTTTCAACTACAACTAAACAGAAAGTAATCGATACGACCGAAAAAGTTGTTGCGATTGTTGCAGCTTCACGGCCTGTATAATTTTTTTCTTCATATTGTTTGCTTGTAAGCAATACGCCGATTGTGCCATCACCAACCCAAGAAGCTAGACAGTCAATGGCAGAGCGTCCTGGGATCTTGAATAGGGGGCGCATAATTTTCACCATCATTGAACCGAAGAACTCGAGTAAACCGAAGTCTGTTAATAAAGGCAACAATAAACCGGCAAATAAAAACAGTACAAACATGAAAGTTACAAGACCGGATGCCGGATCAAGCAGCACGCCTGTTGTAACGTCACTTGTTAAACTCTCAGGTCCGATTTGGAACACATACATACTCGCAAAAATGACTGCAAGCACACGCATAATTGTCCAGAACCAGTTTACACGGAATAATGAATCAGCGAGTGTACGTTGCTCTTTTTTTTGCGGAATAAACTGCATTACGACAGATCCTGCCGCCGCAATAATAAATATGATGAATGCGAACCAGTGAATGAATGGCTCCACTTTACCTGCCAAAAAGTTCGCAAGGATCGCAATTGGTACTTTTATGCCGTCTTCTGTATTAATCGGTGTAATAAATAAAAACACACCAAGTGCAGAAAGGGCAATAAACAGAAACCAAGTATAAGAAGAAAATTTTGTTTTCATATATGATAACCTCTTTGATTGTTAGTTTGAATATTTATACACTATAAAACGTGTTTATTCATTTGTCTACTGTTTTACATAAAGATTAATATTTCTGAAAACTATACTGATTAAAAAATGAATATAATTAGGCTGGCGAAAGGTTTAGATGTAATAAACATCATATTTTTGAAGAAATAAGCTAAAATTGGACCGAATAAAAATACAAGAGATGAATACGAGAAAAAAGGACGTCTGCAAATCCCAAAATATGCAAACGTCCTTGAAATTATAAATATACATTAATCATTGAATGATACAGTATAAAACCTTTCGTTGCTTAACCAGTTATCTAGTGAGACATCACCGGTATCTACCCGTTTTTCTGCGTCTTGTATCATCCAGGCAGTTTGAGAAGCATGAGCTTTTAAAGCTTTTAACTTATCTGCTTTGACAGACGAGATTTCGATTGTAACATCCGGTTCACCGTTTTTCTCGACTGTGTCATTCGCAAATGCACAAGCTAAAATACGAGGGCGATACTGCTTATCGATACGACGTACCGCTTCGACAACAGCGCGCCCAGTTGCTTCATGATCGGGATGGACAGCAAAGCCAGGTAAAAATGTGAAGATTAGTGATGGATTCAGCTCGACAATCAAATCATTAACGAGCTTGACCATTTTCTCATCGTCTTCAAATTCAACTGTTTTGTCACGTAAACCCATCATACGCAAATCACCGATACCCATTGCCTCACACGCTTCCATCAACTCTTTTCTGCGTATTTCCGGCAATGACTCGCGCGTTGCAAATGGAGGATTTCCTAAGTTTCGTCCCATTTCGCCTAATGTTAAACAAGCATATGTAACAGGAACTCCCATGTTATGGAATAAGCGTAGTGTACCTGCAACTGAAAAGGCTTCATCATCCGGGTGCGGATAAACGACTAAAACGTGACGTTCTTCTTTTAATGTCATATAAGCGACCTCCTTAATAAGCAAATGGCGTTTCGCTGATTTCTAATGCAACCGCCAGCTTTCCAGTATTATCTAAACCAGCCATTAGTAATCGGCCCTGATCGTCCAGTTCAAAATGTGTAATTCCTTGTGCGTAAACCCAGCCATGCGGCATTTTAAGTCCGACACGGTGTGGGGCGTCTCCTACAACCTTTCCCAATTCATAGCGGATTTGTACATTGCGGATAAATGCGCCTGCATTGAAAAAGCCTTCATTGTAATGTGTTGCATAAGAGCCGTTTGTAGTTTCTAGATGAATAAAAACGTCTTTGTTCGCAAAAGAATTAATTAACTCCTGGAGCTCGTTAGTATTTACTTCCTTCATCACTCTTATTAACTCCTTTCGAATCTTTCTATTAATAGTATAGTCAAATATATTCGACTGTGAAACGAAAAAGTCACACAAGAATTGAGTTCTTGTGTGACGCCAAATCAATTACGCCTCAGCGTAATTGCGTCCGGATTCGGCTTTGCGCTGACGCAAAGACCTCATTACCGGATCTGTGACATCCGCCGGAGGCAAAACTTCTACGTGTAGAAGTTTTTATGCATGTAGATAGTTTGGAATTGTTGTAACAGTAATTTCAGGTGCACCGAAACGTGGTTTTGCCCCGTGCATTACTGGTCCAACATGTTCATTTAAAGCCCATCCGTGTTTAATCGCCGCTGAAACGAATTCTTTCGCTTCAATAACCGATTCCTCAACAGAAAGACCATTTGCTAAGTTTGCACAAATACTCGCTGCAAAAGTACAGCCTGCCCCATGATTATAAGTAGAAGAAACTTTTTCTGTTTCTAATAATTTAAATTCTACTCCATTATAGAACAAATCAACGGCTTTATCATGTACTAAGGCTTTTCCACCTTTAATTACAACATTTTTTGCGCCAAGCTCATGAATTTTCACAGCGGCAGCTTGCATTTGCTCGATTGTTTTCGGCGTTGTTGTGCCTGCCAGCTGTCCTGCTTCGAAAAGGTTAGGTGTGACAACTGTTGCATAGGGTAATAAATATTTAATCATTGCTGTCGTGTTGCCAGGGTTCAATACTTCATCTTCGCCTTTACAGACCATTACAGGATCGATGACAATTTTATCAGTGCCGGAAGCTTGAATCGCTTTTGAGGCCATTTGAATAATTTCTACAGTTGAAAGCATGCCTGTTTTAATGGCATCGACACCTGTTGAAAGGGCTGTATCGATTTGCTTTTGTAATAATTCTGTCGGTAGCGGTGTGACTGAGTGGCTCCAAGTTTTCGGATCCATTGTCACAACTACTGTCAATGCGACCATTCCGTATGTGCCATGTTCTTGAAAGGCTTTTAAATCGGCCTGCATACCTGCGCCTGCAGAAGTATCAGAACCGGCAATTGTTAAAGTTTTTTTTAGTGTCATATAGCATATCTCCTTAAAGTGAAAATTCGAATTATAATTAGGTTAAGTATAACGCCTAGCTGACTATATAAAAATAGTCAGAAAACGAAAAATCTATAATGCCAGATAAATCACTTGAACTTCTGCAGCAAATTCACTAGCGTATAAAATGAGGTGGAAATTATGATGGAACAGTTGACGAATAGTTGGAAAGATTTATTGGCTCGAGAAGCAGAGCAGCCGTACTATAGACTTCTTGAGACATTTTTAGAGAGACAATACAGGGAAGAGACAGTTTATCCAAAGAAGGAGAATATTTTCAATGCCCTCCAGTTAACGGATTACGAAAATGTAAAAGTAGTCATATTAGGACAAGATCCGTATCATGGTCCGAATCAGGCACATGGATTAAGTTTTTCAGTTGAAAAAGGGCAAAAATTGCCGCCGAGTCTAAAAAATATGATGAAGGAACTGCAGCAGGACATTGGCTGCGAAATCCCGGAACATGGGGACTTAACGTCGTGGGCAAAGCAGGGTGTATTATTATTGAACACCGTTTTAACTGTACAGGCAGGCAAAGCCAATTCCCATAAAGGCCAAGGTTGGGAACAGTTGACGAATACTATTATTGAACATCTCGCAAAACGTGAACAGCCAATTGTATTTTTATTATGGGGAAAACCGGCGCAAAGTAAACGGATTTTAATTGAACAGATTTCAGATAAACATATTATTTTGCAATCGCCTCATCCGAGTCCATTAAGCGCACACCGCGGCTTTTTCGGAAGCAAACCTTATTCAAAAACAAATAAAGCACTACTGTCTTTAGGACAGCAGCCTATTGACTGGTGCTTAGCGAAGAAATAGGGAAACAAGCTAAACTTTTGCCTGAAAGCATGGTAAAGTAATGATAGAAAGAGAGGGAACGGCAAATGAAAGTAGATTGCTTTAAATGCCAGCATTTTCGTGTGACATGGGATCAGTTTAATCCGCGCGGTTGCACAGCATATGGCTTTAAAACGAAGCAGCTGCCATCTCTCGTTGTAAAACAGTCTTCGGGAATGGACTGCTTAAAATTTGTACCGAAAAATAGAGAAGGTGGGCAAATGCGATGATTACGTATGAATCGATTGTTAAGCAAATTGAAAAATTGACAACAGAAGCAGCACATGCGGCAACAGAACAACAAGCCCGTGAAAAACTTGCGGCAATTCGTGCGCTATGTGATGTCGTTTTAGACGAAAAAATCAGTTCGCCAAAACCTGCTTCCATAAATAGCATGAGTACAACGATCTCGTCACCCGTATACACGCAACCGGTCGCAATTCCTGCACAAAAGCTTGAAGAAGACGATGCAAACGGCGACTCATTGTTTGACTTTTAACAGAGAGATACGCCTGTTCGGAATGAAATCCCCCTATTTATAGGGATGAAACTTGTATTAGAAAAAGAAAGAGGTAAAAGAAATGAAAGGTTCAATTATATCTGGCGCAATTCACGGTTTTTTAGCAGTTGCATTAGGCGCATTTGCAGCTCATGCACTCGAAGATTTACTGGATGAGTACAGCGCCGGTATTTGGGATACAGCGATCCAGTATCAAATGTTTCATGCAACAGCACTTATTTTGGTCGGTATTTTAATGTCAAAAGCTATTTTCGGTGAAGTGAAGCAGTTGAAAATTGCGATGTTCTGCTTTAATGCAGGTATTATAATCTTCGCGGGAAGCTTGATGGTATTAGCTTTAACAGGAATCGGTGTACTAGGCGCCATTACTCCTATCGGTGGGGTATTCTTTTTAGTGGGCTGGATAATGGTTATAACAGCAGTAGTAAAAAAGACTCAATAAAATTTATAGCATATACTTCTTAAAAAGGAAGTATATGCTTTTTTTATTATTTTATTAGGAAAATTAAATCTTTTATCTAAATTATTTGAATTTATTGTATAGTTATAAAGTAAGAGAGTAAAGGGGTAAGGAAAATGGACCAATTATTATTAAAGTTAGAAGATAATTTTGAAGAGATGGTAATTATTCGACGCTATTTACATGAGCATCCGGAACTATCCCATCACGAAGTACATACACCTGCATACATTGCCAAGTTCCACCGTGAATTAGGCTTGGAGGTTCGAGAATATGTTGGAGGGCGTGGAGTTGTAGCCACATTAAAAGGGGCAAAATCTGGAAAGACGGTAGCATTACGTGCCGATTTTGATGCATTGGCAATTCAGGAACTAAATGATTTTCCTTATAAATCAAAAAATGATGGAGTGATGCATGCATGCGGTCATGATGGTCATACGGCAACATTACTCATTTTGGCGAAAGCATTGACAGAAATGCGGGAACATCTATCCGGCAATATCGTGTTTATCCATCAGCATGCAGAAGAACTTGCTCCAGGAGGGGCAAAGGCAATGATCGAAGATGGCTGTTTAGACGGTGTGGACGTAATTTTCGGAACACATTTATGGGCACTGACTCCTTTAGGAGAAGTGCTTATACGAGAAGGAGCCATTATGGCAGCGGCAGATCGATTTGAAATTGTGATTCAAGGAAAGGGCGGACACGGTGCAGAACCACAGCATTCGGTTGACGCAATCGTTGTTGGTGCACACTTTGTCACTCAGTTGCAGACAATTATTTCGCGCCGTATTGCACCGCTTGAATCAGGTGTAGTGACGGTCGGACAATTTGAAGCGGTCAATCCGTTCAATGTCATAGCCGATACAGTGAAAATTCAAGGAACTGTACGTGCATTTGATGAACAAGTCCGAAAACAGATGAAAGAGGAAATCGAATTATTATTGAAAGCGACATGTTTAGGAATGCATGCTGACTATCGTTTTGAATACTTCGATGGGTATCCGCCTGTAGTCACTCATGTAGCGGAAACACAATTTGTTGCACAAATTGCAAACGAAACACCAGGTGTTGAAAAGGTCACAGTCTGTCCTCCATTTATGATTGGGGAAGATTACGGCTACTATATGCAGCTTGTTCCAGGAACTTTCTTCTTTACAGGAGCAAAGGATCCGGAATGGGAAACAGTTTATCCGCATCATCATGCCCGGTTTGATTTTGATGAACGGGCAATGCTTATCGCTGCAAAAGTTTTAGGACAGGCAACATTGGAATTTCTTTTAAATGAACAACGAGAAGAGGAATCAACATGAGTGTAGGGAAAAGATTAAATGCTGCACTAATTATAATGATCATATTAATTATGATTACAGTAGTACTTAACTATATGAGTTTGAAAAATATACAGGGAAATATGGAAGAAGCACTCGACTACAGGGTAGAGCAGATTCGTTCCGTAGACAAAATCCGTTTTAATGTCGCGATGCAAGGAATGTATGTGCGGGCACTTGTTTTTGATGGAAAAGAAGAATCTGCCGAAAGCTTTAAGCAGTACAACGAATTACTGGATCAGGAGATTGAATATTTAAGTACGCTAGTATCGAGTGATACGATGACAGAACAGATGGAACAAATCATTAAGTACCGGGATGACTTTAATTACGGTTACCTTGATATGATGGATGCTTTCGAACGGGGCGATCAAATACTCGCAAACGGTTTTATTAATACAAAACTGCGCGCAGCAAATGACGGAATGTTCGATGCAACAGCTCAAATGGTTGAGCATCAGGAAAAAGAACTTGATGCAATTAAAACGAAAGCCGGTGATGCGATTGGTTTCTCCGTTTTAGTTGCAGGAATTGCTTTAGCAATCAGTGTTCTTATTGGCGTACTTGTTATGATTTATATTCGTAAAACAATTATTTCCCCTTTAAATGGAATTGTGAATGAAGCGAATCTTATTGCAGCAGGGGATTTATCGCAGCAAGATATTCTAGTGAAAACAAAGGACGAAATTGGGCAGCTGGGCAACGCGTTCAATTCGATGAAAAATAATTTATCGAATCTGATTAAAAATATTCAGGTTAATTCAGAGCAAGTAAATGCGGCAGCACAGGAGCTTTCGGCAAGTACCGAAGAAATATCGGCGACGACGGAAGATGTAACGGTGCGGGTAAATGATACAGCTGAAAGAGCTCAAATTTCTGCACATGCATCAAATGAAAGTGCACGTGCTATGGAAGAAACAGCAGCAGGTGTACAACGAATTGCGGAATCAACGCAAAAATTGCTTGGGAATTCGGTTGATGCGACACAGACAGCTAAAGATGGTGGACAAATTATTTATGATGCCCAACAACAAATGAGCATTATTAGTTCATCCACAAACTCTGTAAATGCTCTAGTGCAAAAACTGGCACAACAAACAGAAGAAATTAATAACATTTCCCAACTAATCACATCGATTACGGATCAGACGAATTTATTGGCATTAAATGCAGCGATTGAAGCCGCACGTGCCGGAGAACATGGAAAAGGGTTCGCTGTTGTAGCCGATGAAGTGCGGAAGCTGGCAGAGCAATCCAAATCATCCGCCAACTCAATTGTTAACTTAACACTTGAAATTAAAGCGGATACAGAAAATGTTGAACGTGCCGTATCGGATTCGTTAGTTTCTGTGGAAGATGGTGTGAAGATTATTGCAAATGCAGGGGAATCATTTACAACGATTGTAGATGCAGTGACACAAATGTCGATGCAAATCCAGGAAATTTCAGCTACTTCCGAAGAGCTTTCTGCAAGTGCAGAGCAGGTGACAGCATCGGTTAATGAAATTGCCCAAAGTTCAAATGAATCAAGCGGCAATTTGGAGATGATTGCGGCAGCGGTAGAGGAACAGACCGCTACAATGCAGCAAGTAAATGCAGTTGCCGTGACATTAAGCGATAATGCACAAACACTCCAACAGGAAATTTTGCAGTTTAAAGTATAATCCATTCCATAAGGGTGAAATGAGTGGAAACCTGCTTGAAAAAGAGTTAAGTACTCGTAGTAAGAAGCTAATATTTTTATTTACAGCAAAAAACGTCATTTTTCTCCTGAGAAAAATGACGTTTTTGAGTTATGTCTGCTGCTTTTCTGCAACAAAAAAAAGGCGCTTAAAAAAGGCGCCTTACTTATTTAAGGTTGCTGTGTAAAGTAACTTAATTCTTCATCGAATTCCGCATAGTCAAAGTAAATCATCGGGAACAGGAAGCGGTGGTTATTTTTTAAATCACGTAAAATTACATGGTCACGGCCGGCTGCTTCCACAACCCCACGGACCGCCCGTGTATTACTGCCAGCTACCGCATTATCAAATGAAAAATAAAACGTACCTGGTTTACCTCTGTTTAATCGTAAAATATTCTCGATATAGGATTCCTCACGTGGAAAGCCTACTCCTTGCATACCTGGTATACCCGAAGTCATCGGAACCGTCGCAGGATTCATTTGTTGCATTGGAGACGTCCAATAATAAGTCAATTTTGCATCCTTTCATAAAGAAATTTAATATACTGCAGTCATCGGCGCAAGAAACAGTAAACGAAGAAATGGCTGCTGTTTCTCTGTGTTCACAATAAGCAGGACACTTGCTTCACCTTCTGCCGCACTGTAACCGAAGAAAGAAGGGCGGCATGTAAACCTTTTATTTGAAGTTTAGGCGTTCGATGTGACCTCCTTTTTCGACTTAGTATATGCATAAATAAAAAAGTTGAACACCAAAAACAGTGTTGTTTTTTGAACAGGCGACATACTATAGGTTAATTAGTTCGGATATATGTAATAAATTTCAATGTATTGGGAAAGATAAAGTAAATAAATAAGAGATTGTTGCCGGTGTTGACGAAAAGCGCAGGAGTGGAACATCATGAAAATAGGAGTTTGGTTAGGCATAATAATTAGCGCATTATTGTCTTTTGCGGTTGCAATATTTTATGAACAGCCGATTCATTGGTATTTATTGGTTCTTCTAATCATCATCGGTTTCTTCATTAATACAATCATTATAATTTTAAAGTTGCAGGATGAATCAAACGTAAAAGATGAGCCGAAATAAATCGGCTCATCTTTTACGTTTCAGGAAAAAAAAACCCGTTCCACACTTTTGAAATTGGTTAAGCCAAACATCAAGTGGGGGAACGGGTTAAGACATTAAATTGCTAACAGTTTTTCTAGTTTTTCATTGTCCAGCAGGTTTCCTACTAGGAACTCACCGAATTCGCCGTAACGAGCTGAAACTTCATCAAAGCGCATTTCATAAACGATTTTCTTGAATTGAAGCATATCATCAGAGAATAATGTAACGCCCCACTCATGATCGTCTAAGCCGACAGAACCAGTTATAATTTGTTTGATTTTACCTGCATAGCTGCGGCCGATTAGACCGTGGTCATACATCAATTTTTTACGATCTTCCATTGAAAGCATGTACCAGTTGTCATTGCCTTCACGTTTTTTATCCATTGGATAGAAGCATACGTATTTTGATTTTGGCAGTTCAGGATATAAACGCGCACGAACATGCGGGTTTTGATATGGATCTTCATCTGACTTACCAGCTAAATAGTTCGATAATTCGACTACAGAAACGTAAGAATACGTTGGAATTGTAAAATCGGCAATCGCCAATTTCGCGAATTTTGTTTCGATTTCATTTAGTTCTTCAGGTGTTTCACGTAAAGTCATAATCATGAAATCCGCTTTTTGGCCAATAATTGAGTAAAAAGCATTCGAACCTGTATCTTTATTTAAGTCTTCTAAAAATGCGATAAATTCTTTTGTAGCGGCTTCGCGTTCTTCGGCCGAAACCAATTTCCATGATGCCCAGTCCATTGAGCGGAATTCATGTAATGCGTACCAGCCGTCTAATGTAATTGCTGCTTCATTCATCTGTTCAAACACTCCTTGTAAATGAAAATGATTCACAAGTAGTGTAGCATAGTTTCAGGAAAAAATATCATTTCAAAACCGTAAATTCCGTCAATTCACCAATTTGACATGACTTTAAAATACGGTATGCTAAAGTGAGGAAAAATTAGGCTAGGAGTATAAAATATGAATGATATTTTGCAGCAAACAGTGTGGCGTTTTATCGATCAGTCGATCAGCGCGAATAAACGCTCGCCATTAGAGTCCTTTGCAATGGATGATACACTATGTCATCTAGTCGGTCAGAAAATGACCAATTCGACAATACGAACTTGGGTCCATCATGATGCAGTAGTTCTCGGAATTCAAGATCATCGCTTACCTTATATAGAGCAAGGAATGGAAACATTGAAGAACAGTGGTTATGAGCCGATTGTCCGCAATTCTGGAGGACTGGCTGTCGTATTGGATGCAGGGGTTTTAAATATTTCAATTGTATTAAATGAGGACAAGCCTCTAAGTATTAATAATGCATTTGAAATGATGGTTGCATTGATTCGTCAGTTATTCCCTGAAATTGCAACCAAAATAGAAGCATATGAAATTGTTGGTTCATATTGTCCAGGTTCATATGATTTAAGTATAGGTGGTCAAAAGTTTGCCGGTATTTCACAGCGTCGCATGAAAAACGGGATTGCTGTTCAGATTTATTTATGTGTTGAAGGCAGCGGCAGTGAACGCGCGGAACTGATTAAACATTTTTATGAAAGTGGTCTGCAAGGCGAGAAAACGAAATTCGAGTATCCGGATATCAAGCCGGAAGTCATGGCTTCACTTCAACAACTGACAGGGCAAAACCTGACAGTATTTGAAGTGAATGAAAGACTTCGCAATCTATTGAAGCAAAAGAATGGCCAGCTATTTGAACTGCCATTGCAGCAAGAGGAAATGGAATTGTACAACTTCTATTTAGACCGCGTGTTCAAGCGCAATGAATCAATGCTAAGTAAATAATTAAATAAAAAGCAGGCGAGGTGCTAATATAGCGCTTCGCCTGAATCATTTAACGATGTTTGGGAAATCAAGTTGCCGTTACGCTCCATTTTGAATGTTGGCGTGGCCTCAGTATCTGTTTCTAGTGCTACAAGTCGTCTTGCGCGGTTCATAATAGAAACAAACTGCTCGTAATCTTCTTTAATCGCTTTATTCTCTTTTTGCAGTGCTGCAAGCTGTTGCTCGAGCTGGTTTTTCTGTTCCGTTAATAGTGATGTCAATTTGCGCCATTTCAATAAATCCTGCTCATTTGAATTCGAATGCTGCAGTTGTACTAAGTATGCAATGACGATATCGAGTGATAATGCCGATAATGGTATCGATGTTGGCTGATTTTCATTTGACGGCAGTAAGTATACTGGTGTTGTTCTGCGTTTTGTAGCCGTATTCATCATGCGCATACGTTCTTTACGTTCTTTTTTTGCTTGTGCCAAATCTTCTTCATAAATACGTCGGACTACGGCATTCCAGCGAAATCCGCAAGCTGCTGCTGTTCGATTCAGTAAATCCCCAGCTTCTTCAAATGCATTTAATTGTGTACTTCCTTCTTTTACATGGCGTAAAACAGCCTCTGCTAACAGCTCATCATTCTCTTTCACCCATGCATCTTGTCTTGTTTTTGTCATCAAAAACTCCCCCTGATTAATAATAGTTTTGTTGTTGTAAATCTATCATGTCCAAAGGGGAAAACATTTATTCAATATATCGTAAATTGTTGCTAGAATGATGAGAAATATGTTCCTAGCAGAACTTTGACCGGAATTGCTAGGATAATGCTTGAATGAAATAAGCAAAATGAGATACAATAGCAAATAGGTTAAAACAGCGAAAATAGCTCATAGAGAGGTGTTGACACTATGGCAAACTTATTCCACGTTTGCGATGAATGTCAGGCCGTTAATTTAAAGACGTTAATTCCAAAATTAAAGGAAATTGATCCAGAAGCAACGATTGAAATTGGCTGTCATTCATACTGTGGCCCAGGCCGCAAAAAAACATTTACATTTGTAAATAACCGACCAGTCGCCGCATTAACTGAAGAGGAGTTAATGGTAAAGGTACTGGACAAATTGAAAAAGTAACAGCGTAAAAAGGACGCGTTCTGAAATATATTCAGAACACGTCCTTTTTGCGTTTTCGGCGGATTCATTTCTATTTCAATGACAACTCACTTATAATGATGTTAAGAGATAAGGAGGTGGGCTATGTTGATGACATATGCAAAAACAAAACTGCAAGAGGAAAAAGTTTTTAAAGACCCTGTCCATCGCTATATTCACGTTCGGGATCAAGTCATCTGGGATTTGGTCAAAACAAGAGAATTTCAAAGACTGCGCCGTATCAAGCAGCTTGGTACGACGTATTTAGTGTTCCACGGAGCTGAACATAGCCGATTCAATCACTCATTAGGAGTATATGAAATTGTCCGTCGTATTGTGGATGATGTATTTAAAGGAAGAAAAGAATGGGATGAGTCTGAGCGGTTACTCGTATTATGTGCCGCATTACTGCATGATTTAGGGCACGGTCCGTTCTCCCATGCATTTGAGAATGTATTTGAAACAGACCATGAATATTTTACACGTCAAATTCTGCTGGGGGATACAGAGGTAAATGCCGTACTCCGTCGAGTGGCGGATGACTTCCCTGAAAAGGTTGCACAAGTAATTGAAAAAACGTATCCAAATGAATTGGTTGTCAGCCTGATTTCCAGTCAGATCGATGCTGACCGTATGGATTACCTGCAACGCGATGCGTATTACACAGGCGTCAGCTACGGACATTTTGATATGGAGCGCATCATGCGTGTTATGCGTCCGCGCGATAATGGAGTTGTTATAAAAGAAAGCGGAATGCATGCGGTCGAGCACTACATCATGAGCCGCTACCAAATGTATTTGCAAATATATTTTCACCCGGTATCAAGAAGTGCGGAAGTCGTGCTGAACCATATTTTGAAACGGGTAAAAGTGCTGTGCAAAAATGATTATCCATTTAAATATGAACCGACGCCTTTCGTATCTTTTTTCAGAGGGAATGTTACATTGGAAGACTATATTGCACTTGATGAAAACATCATGATGGCGTATTTCCAATTTTGGATGGAAGAAGATGATGAGATTTTACGGGATCTATGCCGAAGATTCGTCAACCGGAAACTGTTCCAATATACGAATTTGAATCCTTACAAGCAGCCGGAAGTATATGCACAGCTGCAACGACTATTTTTACAGGCGGGCATTGACCCGGAATATTATTTAGTACATGATTCTACATCAGATTTACCGTATGATTTTTACCGCCCTGGTATTGAAGGGACGAAGAAGCCGATTTATTTACTTATGCAGGACGGGATGCAGCGTGAACTATCGGAAGAAAGTCAAATTGTTGAAGCAATTGCCGGTCGTATCAAGGTGGACCATAAAGTGTATTATCCGGAAGAGCTATTTACAGACGAGCGGATCCCGGCCACGTTGCGTAATGAAATTAAGCAGCTTATTGAGGAAGTATAATGTAAGCAGGATGGCCGGCACATAGCCGGAAAAAGCCCGCTAAGTTACAGAAATCAATACCCGCAAAATTAAAAACACCTCATTTTCCATAGGGAAGATTGAGGTGTTTCATATTTATTAATTAACTGAAATTCACGCTACTCAACCATTATTGATCGCTATAGCGTACGCCACCTTTTGCGAAGTGGTTTTTAGACATTTCTTCAATAATAATTGATACATTTTCTACTGGTGCGTCAACTGTTTTAGAAACAGCTTGTGTAACTTCTTCAACGAGCGCGCGTTTTTGTTCATCTGTGCGGCCCTCAACCATTTTAATTGTAACGATTGGCATATTGTCGCCTCCTAGTTAAAATATAGTGTATAGTATTTATATTAGCGTATTTGGAGGGATTTACAATGGCAAATGAAGAAAAATCGAAACCGAAAATGGGTTTTACAATAATAAAAAATGATCCTACCGATGGGCATAAAGGATTCGGTATTGGTTCACTTTCTTTGGAAAACGTTTCACCGGTCATTGTCGATGTCACGGAAGGAACAGCAATTGTTGATATCGGAGCAATGCATGCGAAAAGTGAAGTAGAGCGCGGCATTAAGTTTACGATGAACCGTGAAGACTCAGCAGGCGGAAAAGATTACTGGCTCGTATGGGTTACAATTGACCATAAAGAGTCAGGTGCTTATTTTGCGGGGGTAACGGCTTGTGAAATGGTCGTAAACCGTGAAAAACGTCGTGGCTACAAAATCTTGGCAGAACATGTAAACAGAATGGATAAATCGATGAAGCGCCACATAATTGTGGACCATATGGATGCGCCATCAAAGAAAATACTGGCTGACTTCCTGAAAAGCCACAATGAAGAAATGTGGAACAACAGTGAAGAAAAATTAAAACAGGACTTGGCATAATACTGCAATATTTAACGGAATCTATATTTTATTAGAAATATTACGCAATTCAGTGAACAATATGTGACATTTCAAAAACTACAAAAATCCATGGTTGAAACTGGTTCTAAAAGAAAGTAAACTGAATTTAAAGCTTGCGAAATAGTAGGCTAGGACATGTGGGAAATGAAACAGGTTGAGCAGTATGCGGCATTTGAACCTTCCCAAGCCGAATGCCCCATGGTTCTCAACCTTTCATTCACCACAAATAGAAAAGCTCTTTCGTGTCACGGACTAGAACCGGATACGAAAGAGCTTTTTTAATTAAATTTATTCCCAAAAGTTGCGCAATGCTTCAAAAGGCAATGATTCAAAGAAATTTCCCCAAGAATCCTGATTGAAGAGATCAAATGATGCACAAGATTCTTTTGGTATATCTTCTGTTTTCATGTAAATAATGCGCTGGCTTGAGCATGACTCATGCGCCAGTTTACCTGTACGAATATCGACAGTCACAGGCTCTACACCGCTTGGCATTGTAAATGTTTCGTTCGCCTTTCCATCAAGTGCTGTTTCCATAAAATCAATCCACACTTGCTTAGATGCGGCCATATCTGCCTGAACAGATAAAGTTTTACCTTGGTCATAGCCATTCCATACACCTGCAGTTAAACTCGGTGTAAAACCGATCATCCATTGGTCACTGTTTGTCGTTCCTGATTTGGCTGCATATGTGTGACTCATACGTGAACGCAATGATAACCCGGTTGCCGGAGAGTAATCACTGAATACAGGATCGAACATACCTGTCATCATTTGCGTTAAAATGAAAGCATCCTGTTCGGAAATGACTTGTTCTTCTTCAGGTTTCTTATATTTGTAAACGACTTTTCCTTTTGCATCGGTAATGGACAATACAGTAGTCGGTTGTCGTTTCTCTCCGCCCGCAGCAATGATGTTATAGGCATTTGTTAAATCATACAACGAGTTTTCTGCTGTTCCGAGTGCAATGGATGGTACATCTTTTTCGGAATAGTTTAGCCCGAAACGTTTCTGAACATCGCGGAAAGATCGGTAGCCGATGTTTTCCAGTGCTTTAACAGCATAAATATTATCGGAAATCGCCAATGCCTGCGCCATGGAAAGTTCGTGATCAGCATATTTTTTATTAACGTTTTGCGGTGTATAAGTTGCTCGTCCACTATCATACGTAAAAGTTGTTTCACTTACATCCAGGAAGGACATCGGATTGAAATCCTTTTCCAGTGCTGCCGCATACAGTATCGGCTTGATGGCAGAACCCGGCTGACGGTTACCTAACGCAACACGGTTAAACGAACTTACACTGTAATCACGACCGCCGACAAGTGCTGTAACAAAACCTGTATCAGCTTCCATACTTACAAAGCCAACTTGCAATTCACTGTTTGGCATATTCGTTTTGATCGCATTTTCCGCCGCGCGTTGATGTGCCTGGTTGAGTGTAGTTTGAATCGTCCAGCCACCTTCACTAATACTCAGGTTTTTTTCTTCTAAAATATCGCTTGCTTCTTCCCATACAACATCCAGGAAGTAAGGAGCAATTGATTTTGTCGCAATCCACTCATCGCTTTTTAGGGCAACCTGCTCAGAAGTGGCACGGGTTTTTTCATCGTCTGTAATTTTCCCCTGATCATTCATTAACCGCAAAATTACTTGCTGACGATTTGTCGCCTTTTCCAAGTTATTAAGCGGCGAATAATACGTCGGTCCTTTTGGCACGCCTGCAAGCATTGAAGCTTCGGCCAATGTCAGATCCTTTGCGGATTTGCCGTAGAAGTAACGGCTTGCTGCTTCGGCCCCGTACATTCCGTGTCCGTAATAAACCGTATTTAAATAGCCTTCTAAAATTTCTTCTTTTGAGTAAAATAACTCCAATCGATATGCAAAAAGGGCTTCGTTTAATTTCCGGTTCCAAGTTTTTTCATGGGTTAAATATAGATTTCGTGCATATTGCTGTGTCAGCGTACTGGCACCTTGCACTTTACTGCCGGCTTTAATATCCGCCAAAACGGCACCTGCAATCCGGGAAAAGTCAAAACCGCTGTGCTCGAAGAAATCTTTATCTTCTACCGCAACAGTAGCATCAATTAGGTAAGGCGAAATTTCATCAAGGTCTGTCCAGTAACGACGCTCCTTTGTAAAATAGTCACCTATCTGATTATGATTGCTATCTAAAAAAATTGAAGCTTTCGGAACGGTAAGTGGCGGTGCTCCGGCAACTTGTGCATATATACGTAATGAAAGGAACATAACAGCGAAAAAACATAAAAGGGCAATCATAAAGAGTCCGATTTTTTTTGCGAAATTTTTTCGCTTTTTTCGTTTTTTAAATTGCTGTCTTTTCAAGTTTTTCCACCTCATTTCTTATTTAATTGAGAGCAAAATAAATTTAACGAATTACAAAAAGTAATGAAAATTCTATTGCACTTTTAATGAAAACAACTATACTTTTTCGTAGCGTATATTACGTGATTGCAGCTATTACAAAAGTAATCCATAATGTCGAATTATGTCAGTTGCACTTAATTATACGAAAATAGCGAAACAAAAGTTTCATATGTTAGATTTAGTATGAGCAACTTCTTCTATCGCTATGCATTCTAAATTAAGAAATCGATTTAAAATACACAATTTAAAATAGAGAAAGGTATGGGTGAATGTAAATGAGATTTGATGAAACTTATGCAGGGAATATGTTTATTAAAAGCCACCAAAACTATGAAGAAAGTAAAGCTGTTTTATACGGCATGCCAATGGACTGGACAGTAAGTTACCGTCCCGGCCAACGTTTTGGTCCGGCCCGAATTCGTGAAGTATCGGTTGGTTTAGAGGAATATAGCTTTTATTTGGACCGTGAGCTGGCAGATGTACCTTTTTTTGATGCGGGAGATATTCCATTGCCTTTCGGTAATCCGGAAAAATCATTAGCAGAAATTAAGACGTTTGTCCGCCAAGTACTGGCAGATGATAAAATTCCAGTAGGGATGGGCGGGGAGCATTTAGTATCACTGCCGGTTATGGAAGCTGTCTATGAAAAGTATGCAGATTTAGCGATCATTCATTTTGATGCACATACAGATTTACGTACAGATTATGAAGGGGAGCAATACTCTCACGCAACACCGATTCGTAAAATCGCGGATACAATCGGACCTGAAAATGTTTATTCATTCGGAATTCGTTCTGGCTTAAAAGAAGAGCTGCAATGGGCAAAAGAAAACGGCATGCACATTTCATTATTTGAAGTATTCGAGCCGTTAAAGCAAGTGCTGCCTACATTAAAAGGACGCAATGTTTATGTAACGATCGACATTGACGTACTGGACCCTGCACATGCACCTGGGACAGGCACTGTTGATGCTGGTGGTATTACACCTAAGGAACTATTGGCATCAATTCATGAAATCGCACGCTCTGAAGTAAATGTTGTTGGCTTTGACCTAGTTGAAGTGGCACCAATTTATGATCACTCAGAAATTACAGTGAATACTGCTGCAAAATTAATTCGCGAAATGATTTTAGGCTGGGTGAAATAGCAGGGGGTTAGGTTCATAATTTACACAAATAAATATCATATCAAAGTCGTTGGCGATTGCTGGCGGCTTTTTATTATTAGAAATATAGTAGTGACAATTATTTCCATACACATTATGATTAGTGTGGACGGGAGGTATAGTTATGAGTTTAATTTTACGTTTAAGTAATGGTGAAAAGATAGAGATGAAAGCCAGTCTTAAGGAATTTGAAGAAATGTATTTACAAGATGACGGTTACTTTCATTATGGTTTTATAAGATTCGTGTTAAATGATGGAAAAGAAGAGCAGTCAGAATTAATATTTACAAACCACATTGTTTCTATAGAAGAAGTAAAGTGATATTCCAATCGGTTGTGGCTTTTTATTATCAAAATCGTATTATGTCTCATTTTATATATGCTTACAATTGTAGGTAGATGGGAGGTGATATTATGGTTGATAAAGTATGGCTTGAAGCATTGAAAGAAGTTAATACTCAAGCTTAACCGCTAATGTTAATTTAAAGGTACTCGACGGAGTATCTTTTTTTTGTAGAGGTTTCATTTAGACAAATACTGTAAGTTTGAAAAAATGTACCATGTTACAGTTCGATATTTACAGGGTAAAGAATAGTATGATGCCGCATGATAAGTGCTTCCGTTGATTCGGGTATTTCAAAGTATCCCGCTAATAAGGGTGCATATATATTTTTAATAAAACTGAAAATAATACATAGGGCGTTGCATTATTTACGGGGGGCAACTGCCAGAGCGAGCTTCAGAAGGAAGGGTAATAAGGCGCTGTAACATTATGTGGAGAACTTTGCATTTTGTTCGGCTACTCAGAGCCAAGTTAGAAATAGGAGTGTTTATGTTGGAAAAGGGTTATTTTATATTAATTATTTCATTGATCTTCAATGTACTGTTATTAGGAACAGGAAGTTATGTGGTGAAAAATATCGGCGGATTAGAATTTATTAAAGCAAAAATGCAGTCAACGCCTTCTCCCAAAACGGATTCCGCCTATTACTTTACGAAAAAAAGTGTCTTTGAACAGTCATCAAGTAGTAATATTGATAAAGTGTTCATAGGTGACAGTATTTCCGATTATGGAGAATTCCAGGAATACTTTCCCGATGAAGTTGTGCTGAATCGAGGAATTCGGAATGATTGGACAGGAGGGGTATTAAACCGTATTCAGGAAGTAGTGGACCGCAACCCAAAAGAGGCTTATTTAATGATCGGTGTCAATGATCTCCGTTACAAAACAGAAGACGAAGTATATAAACGTAATGTCGAGAAAATCGTGAATTCGTTTGAAGGAAAAGATACAAAACTCGCGATACAATCAATCCTGCCTGTGAATAATGGGTTGTTCGGAAATGAAGTGACAAATGATCAGGTGAAGCGGTTTAATATTATTTTGCAACAGATCGCGGAAGATAAAGGAATTGAGTATATCGATCTGCACTCAAGTTTTACTGATAAAAACGGGCAACTGGATAAGCAATATACAGGAGATGGGCTCCATTTAAATGGGAAAGGATATAAAGTTTGGGTCGATAGGCTTCTCTCAAAATAAAATGAAATATATAAAAAGCTGGACCTCGTGAGATGAGGTCCAGCTTTTTACGTCGATATAGGGGTCCTTTTTTTCTGGATTGAAAACCCACCAAGCAGTATTGTCCCGTTCGGTAACCACTTTTTTATTAAAATTGAAACAATGATAGGAATGAATATCCCAATCGTTGTGTAACCAATAAGCCCGTACGTCAAATAATCATTTAAAATAATATCTGCAAATATATGCAAATACATAATGGTAAGCGAGTGATTTTCTATTTTCTGCAGCCAATTGAGCGATAGTTTTGCTGCAAGCAACTGGAAGCAACCTACTAATACGATTGTAAATGATATGGGAATGACCAAATCCAATATAAAATGCTCATACCGTAAGAACTTCATACTCAGTCGATAATCGATGATATTGAACCGATCAAGCAACAACATCGTCGCACTCAGGAATACGGCCGCAACCATCCATCGTTTTGATATATCCATCCATAATTCTTTGAAATAATATCCGATTGCAAAATAGACGATTGCCATCATCGCAACATCGATGTTCCAAATCATTGGAATCGATTGCGCTGCTTCAGAGGGCTTGCCGCTGATGACTTTCATAGCGATGATGCTCTCAAAATGTGCGATAACATAAAAGAGTCCTAGAATTATAAACTGTTTCACCCGAGTGAAGTAAGTTGTCAACCACATGAATAATAAATATGTGAAGAATAATGTCGTTACAAACCAGAAAACACCATATGCTCCGCGAATAAAACGCCCCCCTATGGCAAGTGTCCATAAGTCATTAAGATACCATTCTATATCCCAATTGCCTGAAAAGATCTCCATTCCATAACGGACTAGTGTAATACTGACAAGGAAAAATAGGTAAGGGAAGATTAATTGCATGAAACGCTTGTGAATTGTCAGCTTTATTTCCTTTTTATCTAAAATCGGCTTAAAGAATAAACCACTTAATATGAAAAATGCCGGCATATGAAACCAATAAATATACTTTGCGAGTGGAAATTCAAGCTCTCCTGGATAATGCCCGATGACGACAAGAATCATTAAGAATCCCTTCGTAATATCCACCCACGTTATCCGTTTTTTGTTCATCAATAACACCTCTAAAAAAATATGCTGTTATTATATACCCTTTACTAATGTTAAAAGTGGAATGTAACAGTAAAGATATGTAATTGATATATATACGGGAAATCACGGATATAAAGGATTCTTGTGGTGTTTGAATTCATAAATTTTAAAAAGTGGAAATCTTAGGTATGGGTAAATAAGAAAAAGGTGCGTTAAAAGTTACTTCGACTTTTAACACACCTTTTTAATTTCGCTGTTTAATTTGATTATAATGGCAGATTGGAACATTTGCCTGATGTTTTGCTTTCAATAAGGCTTTATTTGAAAATCGGTAAAGCTCTTTAACAGTTTGTCCGTTTTGCGGAAATGAGCAGATTCCAATCGCAAGAGTCAGTTGACAGGATGGATAATTTTCAAAAGTAAGCTGCTGTACAGTTTTATTAATTGAATAGGCTAAAGTAATCGCTTCTGCAGGTGTCATTTGTGGCAGCACTACATAAAACTCATCACTATCAATTCGTCCGATAAGTGCCTTTTCCGGAAGCTGGTCTTTTATTAGTTGAGAGATTTGTACAAGTATTTCATCGCCTGCTTTATAGTGATACATATAATTCAATTCGCGAAACTGGCGAATATCGATATGAAGCAGTTCAAAAGGTATTTTTGCATTCACATAAGACAATAACTTCTGTTCAATCGCAATATTATTAGGCAGTTGTGTAAGCAAATCCGTTTTCTTTAGCGCATAGATTTGTTTAATTTGTTTATTTTTATCGTCAAGCTGCATTAATATTTTTCGGACTGCATAAAAAGTGAAGGTCGAAACAACAAAGTAAAGTATTAAATAGAACAGATTATTTACTTCGAATCGGTCATAAATAAGTAGGATGATAATGTGTTCGATTGTTATGATGAAAAAATAGATCGGTAAATTTTGAAACGTAATGGGACGTTTTATTGTAAAATAGCATGCAACGACGCTCACTACTAAAGTATTCAGCATGATAATGAAAGACAATATTGATGTGTACAATAAAACATACCGACTAATTACAATCATAAAGCCTGTAATGAAAATTGAAACAGGTCCCCCAAGTAAACCACTGAATAGCACAAAAATAATCCGATTGTTTATTAGCATACCGTGTGCATAGGGAGTAGCCAATGCAGTCAAAATAAAGGCGGCACATCCGAATGTCACACCGACGATGATGGACTTATATTTATGGATGAAAGGGTTATCTTCATATTGAATGAAAGGCCAAAAAATTAAAATCGTAAAGCAAAACAGAATCGAAAAGTTGATTGTCAGCTCAAAAAACATGGCATCACCCACCTTGGTAATATAACACTACCCGTTATTTTAAATTATTTATATGGAAATAAGAAGATAGTTTTGTTTTTGCCTGCTGTTTTGCTGTAAATACATTTTCCAGGAGTTCCAAAGATGTTTGTCCATTATCAGGATAGGAACTGATTCCTACAGTTACGGAAATATGAATAGATAAATCTTTGGATACTTCGAACTGCTGTTGGGCAATCATATTAATTAGATTATTGGCCTCTACAATTGCTACAGCAGGAGGCACATCCTTTAAAACGAGAAGAAATTCCTCACCGCCCAACCGGCCAACATAAGCCCCATTCTTATTTGCATATTCCATCAAGTGTTGGGCAAGTTGTTTAATAACAAGATCACCTGTAGAAAAACCATACTGCAAATTGAGCATTTTAAAATTCCGAATATCCATGAGCATTAAATTGAAATTGGATTTCTTTTTAATCATGTTTTTAATATGCTTTTCATTCTCTTTATTGTTCGGCAACTGTGTTAAAAAGTCGATCTTTTTCAAATGAGTCGTCTGTTTTACCGTATCATTGGCAAGTTTGATTTGGCGAATAACAATGTAAATGAAATAAAATGAAAAAATCGTAAATATGCCATAAAGCAATAAATACTCAAAGCTTTTATTATGGAAACAAAACCCGAGAAATAATGCAATTAATGTTTCAATAAAACAAGCCCAAAAAAATAAAAATATATTTTTATTGGTCAATTTATATTTCCTTGTGATAAAGAACAATGTCAGAACAAGAACAAGAAAATTAATATTCAGGATCATCGGTACCAATTCCAGATATGGCAGGAAAAACAGTCCGATTCCTATGGTCAGACCACTGATCAGAATAGCAAATGGCCCTCCTAATAGACCACTGTACAACACCGGAATGTACTGAATGTACATCATGAAATCATTCGTAAGGTGAACTGCCGAGAATGTTAAAACAAGGCCTGTTATACCAAATTTCACTCCGATTACATAAGGACGTGTGCGATGAATGAACGGTGTTTGTTTAAAGTGGTTAATAAATGGCCAATAAATTAAAAGTGTAAACGTAAATAATATACAGAAGTAAGATAATATTTCAATTAACATAATAAGCTCCTTTATACTTTAATCATTACAGTTCTGAACGAAAATTACTATAAAAATAGTGGAATTAAATAAAAATTGTTCAAATCAAGTTGATTGTAGGAGTAAGCGCAAAGTTAAGTTCGTTGTTGCTTAAAGATAGTTACTTATCCTATAATAAAAAGGTTATAGAAATATATGTATAGGAGCTGACTGCTATGGCGAACGAGAGCGGGAAAACAGTCAAAATCAAACTAGTTTCCTCAATCATTCCAACCGAGGGCGAGCTTGAACAATATGAAATGTGGCTTGAAGGCAGTTGTGTAGAAAAAGGGAACAGTCATTATTTGCGCTATGAGGAAGTTCAGGAGGATCTGCAAATTCAAACGACGATCAAACTTAATGAAGCGAATTCGTTTATTATGCGAAAAGGCGGTGTGAACATGCGGTTGCCTTTAAATCCGGACTTACGCGAGAATGGTCATTATGATAGCCCATTCGGTTCATTACCTCTTGTTACCGATACACATCAGTTAGCCATTGAAGTAGTACAAAGCGAAAAAGTGTCAGGGCAATTTAAAACGCAATATGACCTTATCATAGGTGGCAATTCAGTTGGCCATTACAAATTAGACATTGAATTTACGGAGGTATAACTATGAATGCAGTAGAACAATTACAGCAATCGATTAAAGCAGCATTAAAAGCAGCAATCGATCAAGCAGGCCTAGTAGAAGCAGGCACGGAAATCAACATCCATTTAGAAACACCAAAGGATAAAGCAAACGGTGACTTTGCAACAAATATCGCAATGCAATTAACTAAACTGGCGAAAAAGCCGCCACGTGCAATTGCAGAAGCGATTTTAGAACATTTAACGACTGAAGGCACAGACATCGAAAAGATTGAAATTGCAGGACCAGGTTTCATGAATATTACAGTTCGTAAAGACTTCTTGGCGAGTGTTGTTACAGCAGCATTTGAACAAGGCGAAAACTATGGTCGTTCAACTGCAGGCGCAGGAGAAAAAGTACAGGTCGAGTTCGTTTCAGCTAACCCGACTGGTGACTTGCATTTAGGCCATGCGCGCGGTGCATCTGTAGGGGATTCATTATGTAATGTATTGGATTTTGCTGGTTTTGACGTATCACGTGAATATTATATTAATGATGCCGGTAACCAAATTAATAACTTAGCGTATTCTTTGGAAGCCCGTTATAAGCAAGCATTAGGAATGGAAGCTGAAATGCCGGAAGACGGATACCACGGTCCTGATATTATCGGAATTGCCGGTAAGCTGGCTGAAGAATTCGGTGCAACAATTTTGGACAAATCTGATGAAGAACGCTTTAAATTTTTCCGTGAGCACGGCTTGAAACTGGAATTGGCGAAACTGCAAAATGACCTTAAAAACTTCCGTGTTGAATTCGATGTTTGGTATTCAGAAACTTCTTTATATGAAAACGGTAAAATCGATGTAGCATTAGACAAACTAAAAGCAAATGGCCATGTTTTTGATGAAGAAGGCGCGACTTGGTTCCGTTCAACAACATTCGGTGATGACAAAGACCGCGTATTAATTAAAAACGATGGTTCATACACATATTTAACACCGGATATTGCTTACCATGAAGATAAATTACGTCGCGGCTTTGATAAGCTGATCAATATTTGGGGTGCTGACCACCACGGTTATATTCCACGTATGAAAGCGGCAATCGAAGCACTTGGCTATGACCGCGGTACATTGGAAGTAGATATTATCCAAATGGTACAGCTGTACAAAAACGGCGAGAAATTCAAAATGAGTAAACGTACAGGTAATGCTGTAACGATGCGTGAATTAGTGGAAGAAGTAGGCTTGGATGCTGTTCGTTATTTCTTCGTTAAAACAGCAGGGGATTCACATATGGACTTCGATTTAGACTTAGCGGTATCACAATCGAACGAAAACCCGGTATATTACGCACAGTATGCACATGCTCGTATTTCATCAATTTTGCGTGCAGCAAACGAGCAAGGTTTCGAAGCATCATTGGAAAACCTGAACTTGCTAGTAGCAGAAAAAGAAGAAGATGTGCTTAAAAAAGTCGGCGCATTCCCGCAAATCGTGGCAGATGCAGCGAAACACCGCACACCACACCGTATCGCAAACTATATTCAAGACTTGGCTGCTGCATTCCATAGCTTCTACAATGCAGAAAAAGTATTGAACCAAGATAATAAAGAGCTGACAGAAGCTCGTTTAGCCTTGATCACAGCAGTAAAAACTACATTAGCGAATGCACTGAAACTAATCGGCGTAAACGCACCGGAAAAAATGTAATTTAACTTTTTAAAGCACTCTATTTCTATTTAAGGGAATAGAGTGCTTTTTATTTGAAATTGCCGTTGTTCTATTTGAAAAGCGATTTGTTCTACTTTAGATGCAACAGTTCGCCTTTCGCGTCGTAACTTTTCACATTATGGCGAATAGGTTCTCCTTTTTTCCGCAAACGTTCCACTTTCACCGGCAAAACTTTCAATTGTCGCGAAAATAGACTGCATGGAATCCCTATAAGGGGACTGGGGATATCTATTGACTTGTAATTTCCCGAAACGTACTATTAAATTTGACTTCTATATACAGGACAATAAATATGAGGTGGTGCTTTTCATGAGCAAGGAATTATTTATTCAAACAGACGAGCAGCAACAATGGCTGAAAAAGCTCGAAACAATAGCAGAGAGCGTGAAAGAACATGCTCAGCAAACAGATGAACAAGCGACATTTCCATTTGAAAATTTCCGGAAGCTGAGAGAAATCGGCTATACAAAAATAACATTGCCAAAGGAATATGGCGGAGATGGCTTTACAGTATATGATGCGCTGCTACTGCAGGAAACTTTGGCGAGCTATTGCGGAAGCACGGGGCTGGCTGTATCGTGGACAATTCAAAATGTAGGCGAAATATTTGAAAATCGCTACTGGGATGAACAAAAGCTCGACTGGTTTGGCAAAGAGATCGCAAATGGCGCGACAGTCAATCGCGCGGTAAGCGAGTTTGCGATGGGAAGCCCGGTTCGTGGGGGTCGTCCGGGGACTTCAGCAAAACGTGATGGTGATTATTATGTAATTAATGGACGTAAAAACTATACGAGCGGTGCACCGGACCTCGATTATTTTTTAGTGTCTGCATGGATTGAAGATGAGGGTCAGTTAGGATTTTTCCTCGTTCCGAAATCGGCGGAAGGGGTATCGGTCGAAAATACGTGGGACGTTGCGTCAATGCGCGGTACGGGAAGCGATGATTTAGTACTTGATAATGTACGTGTTGATCAAACAAGCTTAGTGGAAATCCCGAACTATTCAACCGGATTTAAGCTGAACGGCTGGCTGCTCCTCATCCCGGCAACTTATTTAGGGATTGCCCAGGCTGCACGCGATTACGCGGTCGACTTTGCGAATAGTCATTCCCCGAACAGTATTCAAGGAACAATTGCCCAGTTGCCAAACGTGCAAACGCTGATCGGAGAAATGGATTTGGCGTTGACGAAAGCACGCTTTACAATTTACGGTGTTGCGGGGCTTTATAATGATCCGATTAAAAAGTCGACATTAGTCAATGAAATCAATATTGCGAAACATGTCGTGACAAATACAGCAATCGAAGTTGTAGATAAAGCGATGCGTCTAGTTGGGGCAAAAAGCCTGCAAAGATCTAACCCGCTGCAACGTTATTATCGTGATGTACGGGCAGGTCTGCACAATCCGCCAATGGATGATATTACAATTAAACGATTGGCTGAAACGGCAATTGAAAAAAACTTGAAAGAGAAAGAATAAGCTGTTCTTTTATTCGTGATTTCAACAAATTAAGACAAATTATCAGAAATTTTAGCGAACGAGCATACATTTTACCGCCTATCAGCTATAATAGAGCTATTAATTTTATATGGACGATAAAGGTTCTTACTCGTTGGATTGAGTAAGGAGTAAAAGGGAAATCGGTTCAAATCCGATGCGGTCCCGCCACTGTAATTGCTAGTTAAGAGCAGCATGCCACTGAAAAACTTTCGGGAAGGCGCTCTTCAACGTTTATGCATAAGCCAGGAGACCTGCCTTTATAATGCCCTAAATTAAACCTACGAGGATAGGATGTGGCGGATAAATTCTTTTTATTGAATTTTATTTGCATACGTAAAGCTTCCCTCATTTATAGTAGGGGGAGCTTTTTATTTTTGTAGAAAATTATACAACAAGATTTCAGGAGGTTTTTATTTTGAAAAAATGGCAACTGCTTTCTTCCGCAGCATTACTTACATTAACATTGACTGCATGTAATTCGGAAAAAGCAACAGAAGAACAATCTGCAAATGGAAGCACAGAAGTAACGGAAACAGCACAATTTCCGGTTACATTAAAAGATGCTTTGGACAAAGAAATTACGCTTGAAAAAGCACCGGAGCGCATCATTACATTAGCTCCATCGAACACAGAAATTTTATTCGGCTTAGGATTAAACGATGAAATCATCGCTGTGAACGACAATGATACATATCCTGAAGAAGCATTATCAAAAGAATCAGTTGGCGGCATGGAGTTCAATTTAGAACAAATAATCGGTCTGCAGCCCGATTTAGTCTTAGCACATGAATCCGGATTGTACAGCTTCAATGAACAGGCGATTGCGCAGCTTGAATCAGTAGGAATTCCAGTATTCGTTGTAAAAGATGCGAAAACATTTGAAGAAACGTACGAAACGATCGAACAAATCGGGCAGCTGACAAATAAAGAACAAGCAGCCGAAAAAATGATTGCATCAATCAAAGAGGAGATTGAAGAAATTGAAGTGAAAGTAGCCGACCTGGAAGAGAAGTCCGTATTTGTTGTTGTTGGGACAAATCCGGAACTATATGTTGCTGGACAGGAGACGTTCATTAGTGAAATGCTTGAAGTATTAAATGTTGAAAATGCTGTTCCGGAACTCGATTGGCCGCAGTACAGCTCGGAGCAATTTGTAAAGAGCAATCCGGATATCATTTTAGTAACATATGAAAACGACATGGCGGCAATCGAGGAAAATGATGCATATGCAGAAATGGATGCTGTGAAAAACGCCAATGTGAAATTAGTCGATGGCGATACGACAAGTCGACAAGGTCCGCGTATTGTAGAAGGTATTGAATCAATTGGGGAAGCAATTTATCCAGAGGTATTCAATGAATAAAAAATATTCAATCGCCTATGTACTATCGATTGGATTGCTTTTAAGCAGTATTTGGATCGGCATTTCGTTCGGGTCTGTTAATATTCCGTTTTCGACATTGTGGGATAAAACAACAGATCCGGTTGCATACAGTATTTTGTGGAAAATCCGAATGCCACGCGTCATTTTAGCCGCATTAATCGGGGCTTCTTTAGCAATTGCGGGGGCAGCATTCCAAGGGTTGCTTAAAAACCCTTTGGCAGATCCATACACATTAGGAATTTCATCAGGGGCCTCGGTAGGTGCGGTAATGACAATCTTTTTAGGCATTTCCATACCGGTGCTCGGTGTATTCACATTGCCGATTTTCAGTATGGCTGGAGCTGCATGTACGATGATCATCGTCCTGACATTTGCCAGACTTGTTGACCGCTCGATGAAAATGGAGACGCTAATTTTGACGGGAATTATTTTCAGCTCGTTCTTAGGGTCCTGTATTTCCTTAATGGTCGCACTTACTGGTGAACAGCTACGAGAAATCATCGGCTGGCTTCTAGGAAGTGTATCGATGCGAGGGTGGCCATATGTCCAGATGGTTCTGCCATTTATGGTGCTTGGTACAGCAATTATTTGGCTGACTCGCCGTGAATTGAATGCGATGATTTATGGAGAAGAGCGTGCCCAGTATTTAGGGGTAAATGTTAAGCGCAGCAAGTATATGATATTGGCGGGTGGTTCCATTTTAACAGGAGCGGCTGTTGCTGCATCCGGGACAATTGGATTTGTCGGATTAGTAGTACCGCATATGATTCGCCTGCTAATCGGAGCAGACCATCGACATTTATTGACATTGTCGTTTTTGAACGGTGCAAGCCTGCTCGTCATTTGTGACTTAGTATCACGTACAATTATTTCCCCTATTGAACTGCCGATTGGTGTTATTACTTCCTTTATTGGAGCACCTGTCTTTGCCTATATCTTCTTCAAGCAACGTAGAAAGGTTGTTGCATAATGTTAAAAGTAAATAATCTATCCGGCGGTTACGGTGGGAAAACGGTTGTGAAAAATATGACGTTTCACGTGGAAAAAGGAAGAATTCTCGGGATTCTTGGTCCAAACGGCAGCGGAAAATCGACATTACTGAAGATGATCAGTGGTGTGCTGAAATGT
The DNA here is from genome assembly GCF_023715405.1 of Solibacillus isronensis. Lineage (NCBI taxonomy): Bacteria > Bacillati > Bacillota > Bacilli > Caryophanales > Caryophanaceae > Solibacillus > Solibacillus isronensis. The sequence continues at coordinate 2,243,681 of NZ_JAMBOC010000001.1, read as the reverse complement.
GAAACAGGCGAAATTTTTATTGAAGAGAAACCGCTTAAAAGCTATGATAACAAGCAATTAGCGAAAAAGATGGCCGTACTCCCTCAATTAAATGCAAGCGCATTTACGAACAGTGTATATGATGCGGTTTCGTTAGGACGTTATCCCCATCAAAGCGGCTTCTTTTCTTCCTGGACCGAAGAAGATGAAAAGACAGTTCAGCGGGCGATGGAAAGCACAGGTGTGTCGCAATATAATAATCAGTACTTGGAGTTTTTATCGGGAGGCGAGCAGCAACGGGTATTTATTGCCCAGGCACTTGCACAAAATTCGGAACTGCTTCTATTGGATGAACCGACTAATCATTTGGATATCGCTCATCAAAAGCAGATTCTGGATATGATTCGGATGCAAGTTGAATTGCAAGGGCTGACAGTTGTCTCGATTTTTCATGATATTAACTTGGCATCGCTTTATTGTGATGAACTCCTTCTGTTGGAAAATGGTGAAGTACGTGCGTTTGGCGAGCCGCACGAAGTCGTGTTGCAAGAACAGATTGCCGATGTATATCAGGCTAGAATTGCGACATATCCTCACCCGGAGCTGCCAAAGCCGCAAATTACGATGTTGCCAAAGAATGAAATGGGACGAAAAGCTACGACAATCCAAATGGACCAGTTTCAAATAACGGAAGACTATATCGAATATCAGGCCCAGGCACCACTGAAAATAATTTCTTCTGCTGTGCATAATGCCGGCATAGGCTGGTATGACACATTACTCAACCGTTCCATTGCTCCAGAATACGATATTTATAATGTGAAGGAGGAAACGGAGCAATTTTTAATAGAGCGTAAATTTTCTCCAACAAATACAGTCGTGATGCTTACAGCAGTGGAAACAAGCTGTGCAGTAATTCGGCATTTCTCGAAAAATAATGTAGAAATCCTTGTCATGGTAACAGCAGGTGTAGGAAATAGTGTCGATGTTACGAAAACATATTTGCGGGAAGATGAGCCACATGTCGGTACGATTAATACATGGGTTATCGTTAATGGTAAGCTGACAGATGAAGCATTTATTCAGGCGATGATTACAGCAACAGAAGCAAAAACGAAAGCATTGGCAGATCAGCAAATAAAAGATTCAGTGACAAATACAATTGCAACTAGTACCGCTACCGACAGTCTATTGATTGCGGCTACCCAACAAGGGGATGAAATGCCGTATGCCGGACCTATTACGGAAATCGGCAAACTAATCGGACGGGCTGTTTTCGAAGTTACAATAGAAGCAATTAAAAAATATAAACAGCATTATAATAAGTAAAGTGGCTGGAAAAACGTCAGCTAAAAAAAGAGTGTCATTATACTAAAAGGGGATTTTTAAAAAAACTAGAAATACTATTTTAAATCGAAAGGGTGATTATTGATGAAATTATATACAAAGTCAGGCGATACAGGGAAAACGAGCATTATTGGAGGACGTGTCGATAAAGACCATCTGCGCGTTGAAGCATACGGCACAATTGATGAGCTGAATTCATTTATCGGTAAAGCTGTCAGTGAATTGGATCAGGAAAAGTTCAAGGATTTGATTGAAGATTTAACTGCCATTCAACACGAATTGTTTGATGGAGGCGGGGACTTGGCGAATGTGATGAAAGAACGTCATTATAAACTTACGGAAGAACCGATCACTGTTTTGGAAAACCGAATCGATGCACTTTCTGAAGAAGCACCACCATTAAAACGTTTTATCTTACCGGGTGGGGCGCCTGCAGCTGCTACACTGCATATCGCCCGCACTGTTGCCCGCCGCGCGGAACGGGAAACTGTATCTTTAATGAAAGAAATTGAAGATGTTTCTCTAGTTGTACAGAAATATTTAAACCGGTTATCGGATTATTTATTTGCTGCAGCACGTGTCGTAAACTACCGATTATCAATCCAGGATGTCGAATATATCCGTAGTGGTGACGTATTTAAATAAACGAAAAATGCTAGTTAAGACGATATATTTGTCTAACTAGCATTTTTTATATTTTGATTTAATTTTCAGAATTAATGACGAAATCTGTTGACTGAATGCTCATTCATAACTACAATGGGTTTATAGATTCATATAGTTTATCGGGGTGAATTGGATAAACAAAGGGGTAAAAACTTCGTATTCCAGGGGGGAAAACAATGAATACATTTTTAATTATTAACTGGATTGCATTCATCGCCGTGTTACTTTATGCGCTAGGGTTATTCGCATATTTATTAAAAACACGTTATGACTATATTCAACTTGGTCGTAAAGAAGAGTTCAATCATAAATTTTCTGAAAGCATAGAAGATATCGTTGAGAAAGTATTTGGTCAATCAAAACTATTAAAAGATAAGAAGATGGGACTTGTACACGTTCTGTTTTTCTACGGATTTTTAATGGTTCAATTTGGGGCTATCGATTTAATCTGGAAAGGGCTCGCACCGGGATCACACCTTCCGCTAGGTGGTCTGTACCCAGCATTTACATTTACACAGGAACTTGTTGTATTAACGATCTTAATCGCGGTAGCGGTTGCATTTTACCGTCGTTATATGGAGAAACTTGCACGTTTAAAGCAAGGTTTTAAAAATGGTTTAGTTTATATGTTTTTAGCTATTTTAATGTTTGCTACATTATTTGGCAATGGATTTTACTTAATTTGGCATGATCATGGTTTAACAGGATCAGAACCAGTAGCTTCTGCAGTTGCCTGGGTATTCCAATGGATGGATCCGACGATTGCTGCTGTTATGTTCTTCGTTATGTGGTGGGCACACTTGTTGGCATTATTAGCATTCCTTGTTTATATCCCGCAAGGCAAGCACTTCCACTTAATTACATCGATTTTCAACGTTTATTACAACCGTCAAGACCGTATTGGCACATTACGTCCAATCGATTTTGCTGCATTGGAAGAAGCGGAAGATGAGGAAAGTATGCCGCCGCTTGGAGTCGGAAAAATTCACGATTTCACGCAAAAGCAAATGCTTGATCTGTATGCATGTGTGGAATGTGGACGTTGTACGAATATGTGTCCGGCAACAGGAACAGGAAAAATGCTGTCACCGATGGACCTGATCGTAAAATTACGTGATCATTTAACATTTACTGGTGCAGTTGAGCTAAAGAAAAAGCCATGGGTGCCATTCTCATTCTTCAATAATACACAAGGTAACCAATTGGCAATGGCTGCTGGTGCTGAAGGTGCAGTAATTGAAGACATTTACAGCCCGTCATTAATCGGCGACGTTATTACAGAAGAAGAAATCTGGGCTTGTACAACATGCCGTAACTGTGAAGATCAATGTCCGGTAATGAATGAGCATGTTGATAAAATTATCGATTTACGTCGTTATTTAACGATGACAGAAGGTAAAGTGAATCCGGATGCTCAACGCGCAATGACGAACATTGAGCGACAAGGGAATCCATGGGGATTAAACCGTAAAGAAAAAGAAAACTGGAGAGAGCTTGACGAAACAGTTCACGTTCCAACAGTTAAAGAATTGAAAAAATCGGGCGAAGAAATGGAATATTTATTCTGGGTCGGTTCAATGGGTTCATTTGATAACCGCTCACAAAAAATTGCATTGGCATTCGCTAAACTAATGAACAAAGCAGGCGTAAAGTTTGCCATTTTAGGCAACAAAGAGAAGAACTCAGGGGATACACCGCGTCGTTTAGGTAACGAATTCCTGTTCCAGGAGCTTGCAACAGCCAACATTGATGAATTTGAGAAAAATGGTGTGACGAAAATTGTAACGATTGACCCGCACGCATACAATATTTTCAAAAATGAGTATCAGGATTTCGGTTGGAATGGGGAAGTACTTCACCATACAGAATTGCTGTACGATCTGATACAGGAAGGCCGTTTAACAATGGATCACCGTGTCGATGAAACGATTGTATTCCATGATTCATGTTACTTAGGACGCTATAATGATGTTTTCGATCCGCCACGCGAAATTTTAAAAGGTATTGCAGGCGTGAAGCTAGTTGAAATGGAACGTAATCGTGAAGACGGCATGTGCTGTGGTGCCGGCGGTGGATTAATGTGGATGGAAGAGCATGTCGGAAACCGTATTAACGTTGCCCGTACAGAACAGGCAATCGCAACACAGGCATCGGTAATTTCTTCAGGCTGTCCTTACTGTTTAACAATGCTTTCGGATGGAACGAAAGCAAAAGAAGTGGAAGATACAGTCGGTACTTACGATATTGCAGAAATTTTAGAGCGTGCGGTATTCGGAACACCGGAAAAAGCACAAGTTCAAGTTCAACAAGAGCAACAAGAAGTAGTGGAAGAAACAGTTGTAGCACCTGTAGAAACAATTGAAGCTGAGAAACAGGCATCACCTGTTGAATCTTCAACGCTTCCGGAAGAGCAGCAAGTAGCAACAGATGCAGCACCCGCTGACGATGAAAATAACGAACAAAACAAATAATCTATGAATTAACGAGAAATAAATTTATAGTCAGTATATTTGAATAATTGTTGCGAATTCAAAAAGGATTTAATACAATGAAAGTAAGCGAAGAAATGAGAGTAGTAAATACTCTCATTTTTTTCTAAAGAATGATTGAGCGAGCGTTCAGTCGAATTATTAATTACAGCCTGCAAGCAGTGTTTTTATTAGTAAGTGATGGGGATCGTTACTAATAGATTAATAGTCTGCAGCAGAACTTCACAATACGGATGGCGATGTATAAAATTCGGATTAATTCAAACAAAGGGGTGTATGGATTGTCGAGAACAGTCATTTTAGACGGCGCACGAACACCATTCGGAAAATTTGGTGGCGCATTAAGTTCATTAACAGCAAGTGATTTAGGCGGAATTGCAATTAAAGAAGCATTGGTGAAGGCCAATGTATCAGCAGATGAGGTAAATGAAGTCATTATTGGAACCGTATTGCAGGCGGGGCAGGGGCAAATCCCTTCACGGCAAGCGGCGACAAAAGCGGGAATTTCGTGGAATGTGAAAACGGAAACAATTAACAAAGTATGTGCTTCAGGTATGCGCAGTGTTACTCTTGCCGATCAGCTTATTCGATTAGGGGACGAAGAAGTGGTCGTGGCAGGTGGAATGGAATCGATGTCAAACGCACCGTACTATATGCCAAAAGGTAGATTTGGTTTGCGTATGGGAGATGCGAGTTTAGTAGACGGCATGATTTATGACGGTTTGTCTTGTGCCTTTCATCCGAAACAAGTGCATATGGGCGTTTACGGTAATGACACAGCGAGCAAGTTTGAGGTTTCCCGTGAACAGCAGGATGCATGGGCAGTTCGCAGTCATGAAAAAGCACTTGCAGCAATTGACTCAGGTAAATTTGCAGAGGAAATCGTAGCAGTGGAAATTCCACAGCGAAAAGGCGACCCACTTCATATTGAGACGGACGAAGCACCACGAGCAGGAACTACTTTGGAAACGCTAACAAAATTAAAATCGGCGTTCAGCAATGATGGCACAATTACAGCCGGAAATGCTCCAGGTGTGAATGACGGAGCGTGTGCACTTGTTTTAATGAGTGAAGAAAAAGCACAGCAGGAAAACCGTCAGCCGCTCGCAACAATTCTTGCACATGCGGAAGTTGGGGTAGCACCGGAAGATTTCCCTCAAACACCGGGACTTGTAATAAATGAGTTGCTTAAAAAGTCAGGTAAAACATTGGCAGACATTGATCTAATTGAAATTAATGAGGCGTTCGCAGCGGTTGCTCTAGTTAGCAATCAAATTAGCGGACTGGATGAGAGTAAAGTAAATGTTAACGGTGGTGCCGTAGCTTTAGGCCATCCGATTGGAGCAAGTGGTGCCCGAATTATTTTAACGCTCGCTTATGAACTGAAACGTCGTGGAGGCGGTTTAGGAATTGCGGCTATCTGTTCAGGCGGCGGTCAAGGGGACGCGGTATTAATCGAAGTTACAAACTAAGGGGATGAAATAAATGGCGATTCAAAAAGTAATGGTCATCGGAGCTGGGCAAATGGGTTCCGGGATTGCGCAAGTTTGTGCACAGGCAGGCTACGATGTCATTTTAAATGATATGAAGGAAGAGTTTTTCGAACGCGGTTTAAATACAATCACGAAAAACTTGGCACGTGATGTTGAAAAGGGCCGTAAAACAGAAGAAGAAAAAACGGCTGTGTTAGCTCGTATTACTAAATCATTGACGATTGAAGACGCGAAAAACGCGGATATTATCATTGAAGCAGCAGTCGAAAACATGGACATTAAACAATCGATCTTCAAGCAGCTTGATGAAATTGCACCAAAGCATGCGATTTTAGCAACGAATACATCAAGTTTACCGATTACTGAAATTGCGGCAGTGACAAAACGTCCGGAGCAAGTAATTGGTATGCACTTTATGAATCCGGTACCGGTCATGAAACTTGTGGAAATTATCCGTGGTTTGGCAACATCTGATGAAGTGTACGAAAAGGTTGCAGATATGACAAAGCAACTGGGGAAAACAGGTGTGGAAGTGAATGACTTCCCGGGCTTTATTTCAAATCGTATTTTACTGCCGATGATCAATGAAGCAATTTATGCATTGTATGAAGGGGTAGCAACGAAAGAAGCGATTGACGATGTAATGAAAATGGGAATGAATCATCCAATGGGACCATTAACATTGGCTGATTTTATTGGATTGGATACATGCTTGTCGATTATGGAGATTTTACACGAAGGACTTGGTGACAGTAAGTATCGCCCATGTCCGTTATTACGCAAATATGTGGCAGCCGGCTGGTTAGGCAAAAAGAGCGGTCGAGGATTCTACATATACGAAAGCTGAGGGACTTCTATGAATTTACAATTTACTGATGAGCAGTTGATGATGCGTAACATGGTCCGTGATTTTGCCAAAACCGAAATTGAGCCGTTTATCGAGCAGATGGAAGCGAGCGAGTTCCCGAGGCATTTGCTGACGAAAATGGGTGAGCTTGGGCTGATGGGAATTACGGCACCTGCTGAATATGGCGGGGCGGAAATGGATTTTACTTCTTATATTATCGCGATCCATGAACTATCAAAAGTAAGCGCGGTAATGGGCGTTATTTTGTCAGTGCATACTTCTGTCGGCACAAACCCGATTTTATATTTCGGCAATGAAAACCAAAAGAAAAAATATATACCGAAGCTGGCAAGCGGAGAATCGATCGGAGCATTTTGTTTAACGGAGCCTAGTGCCGGTAGTGATGCTGGTTCATTGAAAACGAAGGCAGTACGAGACGGCGATCATTACGTAGTGGACGGTGCGAAAGTGTTCATTACAAATGGCGGGGAAGCAGATGTGTATATCGTTTTTGCATCTACAAATCCGGAAGCCGGTTCACGCGGGATTTCAGCATTCATTGTAGAAAAAAATACACCTGGTTTAATAATCGGGAAAGATGAACGGAAAATGGGACTGCACGGTTCAAGTACGGTTCAGTTAACATTTGAAAACATGCGAGTGCCTGCAGAGAACCTGCTCGGGCAAGATGGAGACGGCTTTAAAATTGCGTTGGCCAACTTGGATGTAGGTAGAATCGGAATCGCAGCTCAAAGTTTAGGAATTGCCGAAGCTGCATTGGAAGCGGCAACTGCCTATGCAAAAGAGCGTATCCAGTTCGGAAAACCAATCGCCAAGCAGCAAGGGGTTGGCTTTAAGCTTGCCGATATGGCAACAGCAGTGGAAGCTGCCAAACTGCTCGTTTACCGGGCTGCAAACATGCGCAGTGAAGGACTGTCATGCGGAAAAGAAGCATCAATGGCAAAACTGTTCGCATCTCAAACAGCAATGGATACAGCAATCGAAGCCGTACAAATTTTCGGCGGCTACGGCTATACCGAAGACTATCCGGTAGAACGCTATTTCCGCGACGCAAAAGTAACACAAATTTACGAAGGCACAAGCGAAATCCAACGCATCGTTATTAGTAAGCATGTGATTGGTTGACGTAAACCTTCTACTATATTTAAAAAAGGGGACATGGGGAAATGAACTTTCAATTATCAGAAGAACACCAACAATTACGCGAAATGATTCGCGATTTTGCAATCAATGAGGTAGCACCAACAGCAGAGCACCGCGACGAGCATGAAGAATTTGACCGTGGTATTTTCGATAAAATGGCCGAGCTTGGCTTAACAGGTATACCTTGGCCGGAAGAATACGGCGGAGCAGGGTTTGACTACTTGGCATACTGTATCGCAGTTGAAGAATTATCACGTGTTTGTGCATCGACAGGGGTAACACTGTCAGCACACACATCACTTGCAGGCTGGCCGATTTTCAAATTCGGCAACGAAGAGCAAAAGCAAAAATATCTTCGTCCAATGGCAGAAGGTAAAAAAATCGGTGCTTACGGCTTAACAGAACCAGCTTCAGGCAGTGATGCAGGCGGAATGAAAACCTATGCAGTAAAAGACGGCGACGACTATATTTTAAATGGTTCGAAAATCTTCATCACAAATGGCGGGGTTGCAGATATTTATGTAGTATTTGCGGTTACTGATCCGGAAGCGAAAAATGGCACGACTGCCTTTATCGTTGAAGCGGACTTCCCGGGATTCTCTGTAGGGAAAAAAGAGAAGAAACTAGGAATTCGTTCATCTCCAACGACAGAAATCATCTTTGACAACTGCCGTGTACCGAAAGAAAACGTATTAGGCGAAGAAGGTCAAGGTTTCGTTATCGCTATGAAAACACTTGATGGTGGACGTAACGGAATTGCAGCTCAAGCAGTAGGTATTGCACAGGGTGCATTGGATGCAGCGGTTGACTATGCAAAAGAGCGTGTTCAATTTGGCAAGCCGATTACAGCAAATCAAGGTATATCATTCAAGTTAGCAGATATGGCAACAGAAATTGAAGCTTCTCGTTTATTGACGTATCAGGCAGCATGGCTGGAATCAAACGACTTACCATACGGAAAAGCATCGGCAATGGCAAAACTGCTTGCAGGTGATACAGCGATGAAAGTAACGACAGAAGCTGTTCAAGTATTCGGCGGCTATGGCTATACGAAGGATTACCCGGTAGAGCGTTATATGCGCGATGCGAAAATCACGCAAATTTATGAAGGTACACAAGAAATTCAACGCCTCGTAATTTCGCGTATGATTACGAAATAGCCTATGGCAAAAAATGATAAGCTGCACGTCCAATCGTCAATAAAAGATGAAAATAAAATTATCGCACGCCGTCAGCAAATTATCGATGCCGGTGTAAAGCTTTTCAAGGAAAAAGGATTTCATCGTGCAACAACAAGAGAACTTGCAAAAGCGGCCGGTTTTTCTATCGGGACTTTATATGAATATATTCGTACGAAAGAAGATGTTTTATTTTTAGTATGTGACAATATTTTCAATGAAGTAACGAAATGCTTAACCGATTTCCCTTCCGATACAGGTACAATCGAAGGTTTGAAACAGGCAATCCGTCAATATTATTTGCTTATTGATCAAATGCCTGAGGAGTTTACGATTATGTATCAGGAAACGAAGTCATTGCAAAAAGCTGCGATGCATTACATTCTCGATAAAGAGCTTGAAATGGTCGCAATCTTTGAACGCATATTAAAAGACTGTGTTGAAGCCGGCAATTTAACGCTGTCTGAAGATGCAATCTATTTAGCGGCAAATCACATCGTCGTACAAGGTCAAAGTTGGGCATTCCGTAAGTGGGCACTGCAAAAACGATACACGATCGATCAATATATAAAATTGCAAACAACAATGTTTTTACAAGGCATTATGCAGTTTGAAAATTAGGAAAGGAGAATCGCCATGTAGAGCAACTAGTCAAACAGTTTGCTTCGCATGGCTATTTTTCATTATTCCAACATAACAAAGGGGTTATTAAAATGGGGAAAACTGAAGTATACAAACCAAAAAATCATATTCGCTTTGTCACAGCATCGAGCCTTTTTGATGGGCATGATGCTTCAATAAATATTATGCGCCGAATTTTACAGTCAAGTGGAGCAGAAGTTATTCATTTAGGCCACAACCGTTCCGTTGAGGAAGTGGTGAATGCTGCAATACAGGAAGATGCGCAAGGGGTGGCACTATCTTCATATCAGGGCGGTCATATTGAATATTTCAAATATATGTACGATCTGCTTCGCGAAAAAGGGGCACCACATATTAAAATTTACGGTGGCGGCGGTGGTGTAATATTGCCGCGCGAAATTAAGGAACTGCATGATTACGGCATTGCCGGCATTTTTTCACCGGAAGATGGGCGCCAATTAGGTTTACAAGGGATGATAAACAAAAAGCTTGAAGGTGCAGATTTTTCTACACTAAAAGGAAATTACAAAGAACTTTTGGAAAAACTTTCGACCGATACGCCGGAAATTTTGGCGAATTTAATTACAGCTGCCGAAGTTGGCGGGGATACAGAAATTGAAGAAATGCTGCAGCTTGCACGAACTAAAAGTTTAAACACACCGGTAGTTGGGATTACAGGTACAGGCGGTGCAGGGAAATCTTCGTTGACAGACGAACTGATCCGCCGATTCCTGCAAGAATTCCCGGATAAAAAACTTGCGATTATATCGGTTGACCCGACAAAACAAAAAACAGGCGGGGCTTTATTAGGTGACCGTATCCGTATGAATGCCATCTTTAATAACCGTGTTTATATGCGCAGTTTGGCAACACGCGGCTCGCATACGGAATTATCAAGTTCGATTGGTGATGTACTCGATGTTGTACGCACAGCAGGATTTGATTTAATCCTTGTTGAAACAAGTGGTATCGGGCAAGGCGATGCTGAAATTACGAAACATACAGACCTTTCGATGTATGTAATGACGAGCGAATTCGGTGCCCCGACACAGCTTGAAAAAATCGATATGATCGATTTTGCGGATTTGATTGCGATCAACAAGTTTGAACGAAAAGGCTCTGAAGATGCATTGCGTCAAGTTCAGAAACAATACCAGCGTTCACGTGAACTATGGGAAGAACCGCTTGATCATATGCCTGTATTCGGGACGATCGCTTCACAGTTCAACGATTTAGGTACGAACTCATTATTTGCGGCTCTTGTAGCGAAAATTAATGAAAAGTTCGGTTTAGATTGGGAAACTTCGTATGAGCAATTTGTGAAAACACAAAAGCAAAACATTGTTATTCCGAATGACCGTCGCTATTACTTGCGCGAAATCTCGGAAACGATCAGAAATTATCATAAGCATGCGGAACAGCAGGCATTACTGGCAACGAAGTGGTATCAGCTTGAAGGAACGAAAGCACTGCTTCCGGAAAGTGAAACAGCATTAACTGCATCAATTGATTCTTTACTGGAAGGCGTTCAAAATGAATTAACTGCGGAGTCGAAGCGTATACTGAAAAATTGGAATGAATTAAAAGAAGCTTACGCTGGCGACGAACTTATTACGAAAGTGCGTGATAAGGAGATTAAAACAATTTTACGTACCGAATCGCTTTCAGGCTTGAAAATTCCAAAAGTCGCGCTGCCGAACTTTAAAGATTACGGCGAAGTTTTACGCTGGGTGTATAAAGAAAATGTACCAGGTGAATTCCCGTATACAGCAGGGGTTTTCCCGTTCAAACGAGAGGGAGAAGATCCGAAGCGTCAATTTGCTGGTGAAGGAACTCCAGAACGTACAAATAAGCGTTTCCACTACTTATCAAAAGATGATGATGCGAAGCGTTTATCGACGGCATTCGATTCGGTAACATTATACGGGGAAGATCCACATACACGTCCTGATATTTACGGAAAAGTCGGGGAGTCTGGTGTAAGCATCTGTACATTGGATGATATGAAGAAACTTTATGCGGGCTTTGATTTATGTGCACCTTCTACATCTGTATCGATGACGATTAATGGACCTGCTCCGATTATTCTGGCAATGTTTATGAATACAGCAATCGACCAGCAAGTACAAAAGCGTGAACTGGAGTTGGGCCGTACTTTAACGGTGGAAGAATTTATAGAAACGCGTGAACAGACATTGCAAGTGGTGCGCGGTACCGTACAGGCAGATATATTAAAAGAGGATCAGGGGCAAAATACTTGTATCTTCTCAACTGAATTTGCGCTGCGTATGATGGGCGATATCCAGCAATATTTCATCGATCATAAAGTAAGAAACTACTACTCGGTATCCATTTCGGGCTACCATATTGCCGAAGCCGGGGCGAATCCGATTTCGCAGCTTGCATTTACATTGGCAAACGGCTTTACGTATGTTGAATATTATTTAAGCCGCGGTATGAATATCGATGATTTTGCACCGAACTTAAGTTTCTTCTTCTCGAACGGTCTTGACCCTGAATATACAGTCATCGGTCGTGTAGCACGTCGCATCTGGGCTGTTGTCATGCGTGAAAAGTACGGCGCAAATGACCGCTCGCAAAAGCTGAAGTATCATATTCAAACATCGGGCCGCAGTCTGCATGCACAGGAAATCGACTTCAATGATATTCGTACAACACTGCAGGCATTAATGGCATTACAGGATAACTGTAACTCACTGCATACGAATGCGTACGATGAGGCAATTACAACGCCTACAGAAGAATCGGTACGCCGCGCGATGGCGATTCAAATGATTATTACAAAAGAGCACGGCTTATCGAAAAACGAAAACCCGTTACAAGGGGCATTCATTATTGAAGAGCTTACACAGCTGGTGGAAGAGAAGGTGCTGGAAGAGTTTGATCGCATGAATGATCGCGGCGGGGTACTTGGTGCGATGGAAACACAGTATCAGCGCGGAAAAATCCAGGAAGAATCGATGCACTATGAGCATTTAAAACATTCAGGACAACTGCCGATTATTGGCGTGAACACGTATTTAAACCCGAATCCGCCATCTGAAGAAGCAATCGATAACATGGAGATCGCACGTGCTTCTAAAGAAGAAAAAGATTTGCAAATTGCAAACTTGGCAAGCTTTAAAGAATCAAATGCGGACAATAGCCAAAAAGCGCTTGATCGATTAAAAGAAGTAGCTAAAACAGGTGGCAATATTTTTGAAGAATTAATGGAAACGGTTAAAGTAGCGAGCCTTGGCCAAATTACACAGGCCCTCTATGAAGTAGGCGGCCAATACCGCCGAAATATGTAGGGGATAACAGATTTATTGTTTGTAGCATGCGGAAAACAACTTAATAACTAGCCTTATTTACTTAGTTATTAGTAAAAAATGCAAAAAAATGAACTTAGAATACCACGAGTGCGGAAATTTTCGTTATACTAGTAAATACATGGACGATCTGATGAAGGAAGGTGCGCAATAGTGCAACAGTATGTACATTATATTTTAATTTTAGCATGCCTAATCGCAACCTTCTTTTTATATAACCGACAACTAGCAGCAATCCCTTTGCTGCTTTTATCCTTCATTTTATTTTTTGTTGCCTATAAAAAAGTAACAAATTTAAAAAACAAGAAATGAAACTAGCATAGTGATAGCATGTTTGTATATAATGGGTATTATGCTTATATCCATCCAGTTGTTGTACAAGCAACGACAAGAGCGGGTATAAGATCTTCGGCAGATGTTAAGGATTTGGAAGACGAATCCAAACGCAATTACGCCGAGTCGTAATTGATAAATAGACATGTAAGAATGGAAAGGACGTGCACGATTTGAACTTTCGTGGTATGACAGATGAACAATTAGCAGAAGAGTCATTAATCGACTTAGCATACGCACTATTAGAAGATAAAAAACAAGCAATGCCGTTAAATGAATTATTAAAAGGTATTCAAGCATTAAATGGTATTTCGGATGAAGATTTAAAATCCCGTTTAGTACAATTTTATACTGACTTAAACGTAGAAGGCCGCTTTTTATTAAACCAAGAAAATGGCTGGGGTTTACGTGAGTGGTATAAAGTAGAAACAATCGAAGAAGAAACAGCGCCAACAATTAAGACACGTAAGAAGAAAGCAAAAGCTGTTGACGACGAAGATGAAGATGAAGTTATCGACCTTGAAGAAGAGGATGTATTATTCGAGGAAGATTACGATGAATTCGTTGACGACGAAGAAGAGGAAGAAGTGGATGAGGAAATCGACTTCGTAGAAGAAGATATTGAAGAAATCGATCCTGACATCGATGAAGAAATAATCGATGAAGATGATACATTTATTATCGAGGATGATGAAGAAGAAATAGACGAAGAGTTAGATGAGGAATTAGAAGAAGACGAAGATTTAAAGTAATCAATTTTCACATTGGAAATTGAAAGTGCTTGACTTCTATTTCAGTTCCGTATAATCTTTTACTTGGGCTCCTTTAAAGAGGAGATTGACCGTATAAGTTATACGCTCCCCCTGCAAAATAGTGCAGGAGGAGCGTTTTTTATTTTTTCATGCGTTTTTAATTAGAAAAACATTCCCTTGCATTTAGGAAGCAATAGAGTGTTTTTCTAATTTGTTTTAAAAGAAGGAGGAATTTGTATGACAAAGTATATTTTCGTAACAGGTGGGGTAGTTTCATCACTTGGTAAAGGGATTGTAGCAGCATCTTTAGGTCGTCTATTAAAAAATCGTGGATTGGAAGTAACAATTCAAAAATTTGATCCATATTTAAATATTGATCCAGGTACAATGAGTCCATACCAGCATGGTGAAGTATTCGTTACAGATGATGGTGCAGAAGCGGACTTAGACTTAGGTCACTATGAGCGTTTCATCGATATTAATCTTGGTAAACACTCAACTGTTACTTCAGGTAAAGTATATCAATCGGTACTAAATAAAGAGCGCCGCGGTGACTACAATGGTGGTACAGTTCAAGTAATTCCTCACGTAACAAATGAAATTAAAGAACGTGTACAACGTGCTGGCCGTGAAACTTCTGCTGATGTTGTTATTACGGAAATCGGTGGTACAGTAGGTGACTTTGAATCACTTTCATTCCTGGAAGCGATTCGCCAAATGCGCCGTGATTTAGGCCATGAAAATGTAATGTACATCCACTGTACATTAATGCCTTATATTGCAGCTGCTGGTGAAATGAAAACAAAACCGACACAGCACTCTGTTAAAGAGTTGCGTTCATTAGGTATTCAGCCAAATATTATCGTATTACGTACAGAACAACCAGTTCCACAAGACATGAAAGAAAAAATCGCGTTATTCTGTGACGTAAAACCTTCTGATATTATCGAATCACGTGATGCAGAACATTTATATGAAGTGCCATTAAATCTTCATGCACAAGGTTTTGACCAAATCGTTCTTGATCATTTCGGTATTACAGCGCCAAAAGCGGATATGACAGATTGGAAAGAGCTTGTACATTTAGTGAAAAACCTGGAGCACAAAACACGTATCGCTTTAGTAGGTAAATACGTAGAATTGCAAGATGCTTATATTTCAGTTGTAGAAGCGTTAAAACATGCAGGTTATGTATACAATTCAGATATCGCAATCGACTGGATCAATGCTGAGCACGTTACAGCGGAAAATGTTGATGAATTGCTAGGACAAGCAGACGGTATTTTAGTGCCAGGTGGTTTCGGCGACCGTGGTGTTGAAGGAAAAATCGAATCGATCCGTTATGCACGTGAAAACGATGTACCGTTCTTCGGTATTTGCCTAGGTATGCAAATGGCGACTGTAGAATTTGCACGTAATGTTATGGGCTTGGAAGGTGCACACTCAACAGAACTGGACAAAAACACGAAGTATCCGATTATCGATTTCTTACCGGATCAAACAGAAGATACAGATATCGGCGGAACATTACGTCTTGGTCTATATCCATGTAAATTAAAAGAAGGATCTCGTGCACGCGCGGCTTACAATGGTGAAGAGTTAGTATACGAACGTCACCGTCACCGTTACGAGTTCAACAATGAATTCCGTGAAGCAATGGAAGCGGAAGGTATGGTATTCTCAGGATTATCTCCTAACAATAAATTAGTAGAAATTGTTGAGTTACCGGAAAAGAAATTCTTTGTGGCTGGCCAGTTCCACCCAGAATTAATTTCACGTCCACAACGTCCACAACCATTATTCCGTGAGTTTGTTGGCGCAGCGTTTAATAATAAAAAATAAAGAGTTGGGGCAAAAGTAGCTCCAAAATTAAAAGCAGCTCAATTTTACGATAGTAAAGTTTGAGCTGCTTAATTTGTATACCTATTTTGTATCCGTTGTTCTCCGTTACGGCGGACGCTTTCCTGGGGCACGAGGCCAACACGATGTTGGTCACAAAAGCGTTGCCACAGGACGTGGCGCTCCTAGCTTTTGTTCCAAGTCTCTTCCACGTGCTTGGCCCCTGGGAGTCGCCGCCTTCACTCCGAACAACTAATTTACCTTCTAATCAAAGAGAGGCACATATAAATATAAAAATATAAAAGACGACCCCCATACCAGTATGGATTAAGAGTCGTCAATAAATTATGCGAATGGAGACGGATGGCTGTCCATTAATTCGTCGTCCTCTTCATCATCGTCCACGAGCATTTCGTCGAATTCCATCTTAATTGCTTCATAAATATATAAAGCTGCAATAAGATGTGGAAATACGATGCGTTCGCCGAGCTTTGTAGGATGCGGCAAAATGCCACCGCGCACTTTCAATGAAATATACGTATAAGCAAGATCGCTTAACGGATTTTCATCGCCGGCCATTTCACTTGCGACAGCCGCAAATGGGATAAACTCTGCATGCAGTTGCTGAGCAAGTTTTAATGCTTGTTCATCTGTTGCGTGTCGAGTAAAAATAATTACACGGTCAGCAGGCAAAAGTTCAACATTTTCTGTATAGCGTGCAAACTTAGCAAATTTACCTTCACCAAGCTCTGCATTTATTGCAACAGCTTTCATTTCACCAAATGCCGCAAAGTAAATTGTTCCTTGCCCAATTGCTGCCTGTGCCAATAATCTTGCAGTTTCTTCAATAGATTCTTCTTCAGTTTGCTGAATGCGCTGTAGAAGACCTGTTAATTGCGTAGTTAAAATTTTAGACATATTAACACCTCAAAGTTATTATAAAATTGTGCACATAAAAAAGCAAAAGCACAAACTCTCTCGATAAAAGAGGGGAAATCAATTTAGTAATAGAATGTAACTTATATAAAGTGAAACTTCAATCAGTGGGGGGTTCTTGCCCACTGATTGTTAGTTGAACCAATCGGGCATTTATGGGTAGTTGATCTCCCGCCTATCCTTTTCGCCCTTGATAAGTACAGAGGCGGGAGTCTTACTACCCGTTAATCCGGGATAAATTATTATTATAATGGGGGATCACATTGAAGGGGATACTAATAGTAGATGATCAGCAGGGAATAAGGATGCTTCTAAATGAAGTATTTAAAAAAGAAGGATTCACAACTTATCTAGCGGCAAACGGATTTGACGCAATAAAAATTGCACAGGAAAATGCTCTCGATTGCGTCCTGCTGGATATGAAAATACCCGGAATGGACGGACTGGAGATTTTAGCCCGTTTGAAAGAAGATCACCCGGAGCTACCTGTAATGATGATGACTGCTTATGTGGAACAGCATATGATGGACAGAGCGAACGAATTAGGTGTGATAAAATACTTTACCAAACCTTTTAATATTTTTGAAGTACGTGATGAAGTTAATAAACTAGTAGAAAAGACTGAAAAAATATAAATGAAACAGGCGAGCAGGCAGTAGCGCATACTGTCTGTTTTTGTTATGATTAATCTAAATGTTTTTGTCAATTCATGTGATTTTGCATGGAATAGACGATGAAAAAAATACTTAAAAAAAGCATTTTGCGCAAACTATGTTTTTCTAGCAGCAAACTATTTATGTATCTTCGAGGAGGATTTTAATAATGGCATTAGTTTCAATGAAAGAAATGTTAATTAAAGCAAAAGCAGAAGGTTATGCAGTAGGTCAATTCAATATTAACAACCTGGAATGGACACAAGCCATTTTACAAGCAGCAGAAGAAGAAAAATCACCGGTAATTCTAGGTGTTTCTGAAGGTGCCGGAAAATATATGGGCGGCTTCATTGCTGTAGTAAAAATGGTTGAAGGCTTAATGGAAAGCTACAAAACAACTGTTCCAGTAGCAATTCATTTAGATCATGGTTCAAGCTTCGATAAATGTAAAGAAGCAATCGATGCTGGTTTCTCTTCTGTTATGATTGACGCTTCACACCATCCATTCGAAGAAAATATTCAAACGACTAAACAAGTTGTGGAGTATGCACATGCAAAAGGTGTATCTGTTGAAGCGGAACTTGGTACTGTAGGCGGCGAGGAAGACGGTGTCATTGGCGGCATTATGTACGCAAACCCACAGGAATGTAAAGCACTAGTTGAAGCTACAGGTATTGACTGTTTAGCTCCAGCATTAGGTTCTGTTCACGGTCCTTACAAAGGCGAACCAAACTTAGGATTTGCTGAAATGGAAGAAATCTCAACGTTGACAGATGTTCCGTTAGTATTACATGGTGGAACTGGTATTCCAACAAAAGATATTCAACGTTCAATTTCTTTAGGTACAGCAAAAATTAATGTCAACACAGAAAACCAAATTTCGGCTACGAAAGTAATCCGTGAATTTTTAGAAAATGATAAGAAAACATATGATCCACGTAAATATTTAGGTCCAGCTCGTGAAGCGATTAAAGCGACAGTAATCGGTAAAATGCGCGAATTCGGCAGCTCTGGAAAAGCTTAATTGATAGAGTGAACCTTCTTTCACGGGAGTCTTCATCTGCCGATACGTTTTCAAGGCAGAAATTCTACCTATTAATGCGGAATAATGAATCCACAAAAGAAAAGTGCACAAAATAAGCGTACTTTTCTTTGTGAACACGTGTTTTTCAACATAAGACATCTCGTTCACAAATTGAGCGAGATGTGTTTTTATAATCAAATGTAAATCGGAGGCTATTATAATGAAATTTTTTATCGATACAGCAAACTTTGACGAAATTAAAGAAGCATACTCTTGGGGGATTCTTTCAGGTGTAACGACAAACCCATCATTAGTTGCAAAAGAATCAGGCGTGAATTTCCACGACCGCTTACGTGAAATTGCTGAGCTGGTAAACGGCTCGGTTTCTGGTGAAGTAATTTCTTTAGACGCTGAAGGAATGATTCGTGAAGGGGAAGAATTGGCAGCGATTCACCCGAATATTACAGTAAAACTTCCAATGACACCGGAAGGATTAAAAGCATGTAAACACTTCTCTGAAAAAGGGATTAAAACGAACGTGACATTAATTTTCTCTGCTAACCAAGCATTGATGGCAGCACGTGCAGGCGCTTCTTATGTATCTCCATTCTTAGGACGTCTAGATGATATTGGTCAAGATGGCGTAGAATTAATCCGTGAAATTGCGGAAATGTTTGCTATCCACGAAATTGACACGGAAATTATTGCCGCATCTATTCGTCACCCGCAACATATTACGCAAGCTGCATTAGCTGGCGCACATATTGCAACAACTCCATACAAAGTTTTACAGCAACTGTTTAATCATCCATTAACAGACAAAGGAATTGAAGGATTTTTAGCGGATTGGGCAAAGCGTGAAGGGAAATAATAAGAATACCTCACAGCAGTTGCAGTCTACTTTACTGTGAAATTTGTCCAATGTAAGGGAGAACACAAAATGGATGTTTATAAAATTCAAGGCGGAAATCGTCTAAAAGGTAAAATAACCGTTAGCGGTGCAAAAAATAGCGCAGTTGCTTTAATTCCTGCATCAATTTTGGCTGATTCTTCCGTTACCATTGGAGGAATTCCAGAGATTTCAGATGCATGGACGTTAAAGGCACTACTTGAAGAAATTGGCGGCGAAGTAACATTCGAAAATGGCAAGATGAAGATTGATCCATCAAAAATGGTTGCGATGCCGCTGCCAAACGGCAATGTTAAAAAATTACGTGCTTCCTATTATATGATGGGTGCCATGCTTGGACGTTTTAAACAAGCGGTAATCGGCATGCCAGGCGGATGTTTTTTAGGGCCGCGTCCAATTGATCAACATATTAAAGGTTTTGAAGCTTTAGGAGCAAAAGTAACAAATGAGCACGGTGCCATTTATTTACGCGCAGAAGAACTAATCGGTGCGAAAATTTACCTGGATGTTGCAAGTGTCGGCGCAACAATTAATATTATGCTGGCAGCAGTGCGTGCAAAAGGGAAAACTACAATCGAAAATGCAGCGAAAGAGCCTGAAATTATTGATGTTGCAACACTATTAACCAATATGGGTGCCAACATTAAAGGGGCAGGAACGAGCGTTATTCGTATTGAAGGTGTAGATGAGCTAAAAGGTACAAAACATACAATTATACCGGACCGGATTGAAGCAGCCACATTTATGATTATGGCTGCAGCAATTGGTGATGGTGTACTCATCGATAATGTTATTCCGCTTCACATGGAAGCCGTCACAGCGAAACTTCGCGAAATGGGTGTAACTGTGGAAGAGAATGAGGAAAGCATCTTTATTTCCAAGCAAACGAAACTGCAGGCAATTGATGTGAAAACACTTGTCTACCCAGGATTCCCGACTGATGTTCAACAGCCTTTATCTGTATTAATGACGCAGGCAGAAGGTACTTCGATGATTACAGATACGATTTATTCTGCTCGTTTCAAGCATATAGATGAACTGCGACGTATGAGTGCAAAAGCTCGTGTTGAAGGCAATACTGCCATCATTCAAGGACCTGCATCTTTGGAAGGATCCACGGTAACGGCAACAGATTTACGCGCAGGTGCCGCATTAGTATTGGCTGGACTTATCGCAAAAGGTGAAACAGAAATTCACGATATTTACCATATTGAGCGCGGCTATAGTTCGTTAATCGAAAAGCTGTGTGCAATCGGAGCAAATATTCGTAAAGAGTCCATTGTCATTAATACAAAGAATAATGCATAAATTTGCTATAATTCGTGATCAGAATCGCGCAACGATGAGAGTATGATAATATATATTTGGGTAATGAAAATATGTTAGTTCATAATACAATTCAAAAAAGCAGTTAATTTAGGCTGTTAAAATCGGTTTTAACCGATTACAGGAGGCAAACACAAAATGGAACGTAGTTTATCAATGGAAGTAGTACGTGTAACAGAAGCAGCAGCGATTGCATCAGCGAAATGGATGGGACGCGGACTTAAAAATGAAGCGGACGACGCAGCAACAACAGCGATGCGTGTTATGTTTGATACAATCCCAATGCATGCGACAGTTGTAATTGGTGAAGGAGAAATGGATGAAGCACCGATGCTTTATATCGGTGAAGAATTAGGGCTTCGAAATGGCGGACCTGAAGTTGATATCGCAGTAGATCCATTAGAAGGTACAAATATCGTAGCAAAAGGTACAAATGGCGCGATGACAGTACTGGCAATTGCAGACCGTGGCAATCTATTAAATGCGCCTGATATGTATATGGATAAAATAGCTGTAGGACCGGAAGCAGCAGGAAAAGTTGATATTAACGCTTCTGTTACGTACAACTTATTGCAAGTGGCAAAGGCAAAAAATAAAGATATTTCCGATGTGGTAGCAACACTTTTAGACCGTCCACGTCATCAGCATATTGTCGATGAAATCCGTGAAGCGGGTGCACGTATTAAATTCATCCAAGACGGTGATGTAGGTGCAGCGATTAACACAGCATTCGATGAAACTGGTATCGATATTATGTTCGGTATGGGTGGTGCCCCAGAAGGCGTTATTGCGGCAGTTGCATTAAAATGTTTAGGTGGCGATTTCCAAGCGAAACTAGTGCCTGAAGATGAAGAACAGCTTGCACGTTGCGTAAAAATGGGAGTCGACGTTGATAAAGTATTAATGATGGAAGACCTAGTTAAAGGCGATGATGCGATTTTTGCAGCGACAGCTGTAACGGATTCTGAGCTTTTACGCGGTGTTCAATATAAAGGTTCCTATGCACTTACACATTCAGTTGTTATGCGTGCAAAAACAGGAACAGTACGTTTTATCGAAGGTCGCCACAGCATTGAAAAAAAACCAAAGTATGACCAAATTTAACTTCCTATATAATGTAAGTAGCCTCAAATAGAAAATGCCCATTTTCAAATTACTTGCACTATAATATAATAAATGCCCAGTGTAAAAACTGGGCATCTTTCAAATAAAGTGTAGTATACTTCTCTTACACAAATTCCTAAACAATAACTTAATTTTTTCAAATTAAATTTTAATAGACTGGAGAAAACGTATGACAGCATTAACAATTGCTCAATTAGAAAGCATGACATTAAAAGAATTATATGCTTTAGCGAAGCAATACAAATTATCAAATGCTAGTAAGCTAAATAAAAAGGAACTAATTTTTGCAATCTTAAAAACCCGCTCTGAACAAGAAGGCTTCTTCTTCATGGAAGGTGTTTTGGAAATTATTCCTACAGACGGCTTCGGATTCCTGCGCCCGATTAACTACTCTCCTTCAAAAGAGGATATTTACATTTCTGCTTCCCAAATTCGTCGCTTCGATTTACGAAATGGTGATAAAGTTTCAGGGAAAGTTCGTCCACCAAAAGAAAATGAACGTTACTATGGCTTATTGCAAGTTGATGCTGTAAATGGCGAGGACCCTGAAGTTGCAAAAGAACGTGTGCATTTCCCTGCATTAACGCCGCTTTACCCGAATCGCCATATCAAATTGGAAACAGTTCCTACAAAACTTTCGACGCGTATTATGGATTTAGTAGCGCCGGTTGGTTTTGGTCAGCGTGGTTTAATTGTGGCGCCGCCAAAAGCCGGTAAAACATCTTTATTAAAAGAAATTGCCAATGCGATTACGACAAACCATCCGGAAGCGGAACTGATCGTACTACTTATCGATGAGCGTCCGGAAGAAGTAACGGATATCGAACGTTCAGTTAATGCAGACGTAGTATCTTCAACGTTTGATGAAGTGCCTGAAAACCATGTAAAAGTAGCGGAAATCGTTTTGGAACGTGCACGACGTCTAGTAGAACAAAAACGCGATGTTATTATTTTAATGGATTCGATTACACGTTTAGCACGTGCCTATAACTTAGTAATCCCGCCAAGTGGCCGTACACTTTCAGGTGGTATTGACCCTGCTGCATTCCACCGTCCGAAACGTTTCTTCGGTTCTGCCCGCAATATCGAAGAGGGCGGCAGTTTAACAATTTTAGCGACTGCTCTTATTGATACAGGCAGCCGTATGGACGAAGTAATTTATGAAGAATTCAAAGGAACGGGTAACCTTGAACTGCACTTGGATCGTAGCTTGGCAGAACGCCGTATTTTCCCGGCAATCGATATCCGCCGTTCAGGTACACGTAAAGAAGAGCTTCTTATTCCGAAAGACCAGCTTGATAAATTATGGGCAATCCGTAAAACATTCAGCGATTCACATGACTTCGGTGAAAAGTTCTTACGCAAAATACGCACAACAAAAACAAACGAAGAATTCTTTGAAAAGCTTGATACAGATATGAAGAAAGCTACGAACGGTAAAGGGTTGTTATAGAATTTTAGAAGATTGACCGGAATGAAAATCAAGTTCTTGATTTAGTGAGGAACTACATACATTCAATTTCGTAAAATAATATAAAATAGTTGCAACCTTTTTTAAAACTTGCTATACTTCTTTAAGTATGAAACGTGCACATATATAGCTGACCTCAACACATTACGTATGTAGTGACATATTCGGGCTATGTAAGGTGCAGTTCGAAAATACTCTGTTCCGGATGGTTCAGGGCGAGAGGAGAAAACGAATATGAAACAAGGTATCCACCCAGATTACAAAGTAGCAACAGTAACTTGCTCTTGTGGTAATTCTTTTGAAACAGGTTCAGTTAAAGAAAAGATCTCAATCGAGTTCTGTAACGAATGTCACCCATTCTATACAGGTCGTCAAAAGTTCGCTTCTGCAGACGGACGTGTAGATCGCTTCAACAAAAAATATGGTATGAAATAATACCTCTGCCCATTTCCGGATTTCCGGAAATGGGTTTTTAATTTTTGTAGAGCATTAATTTTGTTTTATTAGAAGATATTGCGCAGTTATTAAAAAAATTTTGCAGGTTATTAGAAAATCCGAAACGTTTATTTGAAAACCGCAATGCGATATTAGAATATGTACATATTATATTAGAAGTTCAAACTTTTATTAGAAGGAATAAAAATATATTAGAAGAAATTAGAAGATATTGGAAATCTTTCGCACATGTTTTTCTAAAGAGAAAGATTCTAATAAATAGAGCACCTTTTGCAATAGACGAATGACAAAAAACTAGCTAAGATAAAAGAAGTAAAAGTTGACCTTGAGTTAGATACTCAAGGTTTTTTGTTGGTGAAAAAACGAACTTGCAATTTTAATTAGAAACGAGGAAATAGAAATGGCGCAATTATTTTATAAGCATGGGGCGATGAATAGCGGGAAATCGATTGAAATTTTAAAAGTTGCCCACAATTATGAAGAGCAAAATAAAGCGGTACTGATTTTTACTTCAGGAATTGATACACGCGATGAAGTCGGAACAGTTTCAAGCCGAATCGGTTTAAGACGTCCGGCGATTGCGGTGTTTGAAGATACAAACATATATGAAATAGTAGAAAAACACGAAGAAAGATTATATTGTGTACTTGTAGACGAAGTACAATTTTTATCAAAAGAACATGTATTGCAGCTGACTCAAATTGTCGATGAGCTGAACATTCCTGTTATGGGCTTTGGCTTGAAAAATGACTTCCAGAATGAGCTGTTTGAAGGCAGCCGTTATATGACGATATACGCGGATAAAATTGAGGAAATGAAAACTATTTGCTGGTTCTGTCATAAGAAAGCGACGATGAACTTACGAGTAGATGAAAATAAAAAGCCGGTCCGTACAGGTGATCAGATTCAAATTGGGGGTAATGATAGTTATTACCCTGTTTGCCGCAAGTGCCATTCCAATCCGCCACTATAATTTAGAGTGAACGGCACAACCAAATTTAAATATATGAATGCCAATGTGTAAATGATATGAAGAAAGTTCAACATAGATGTAGCAACAACCGTAAAATTTCTTTATACTAGTAAAGGTGCATTTTAACGTGACTCGTGAGAAGACGAGTGAAATACAACTAATAACAAAATAACTTTTAGAGGTGAAATATAGATGTTTGATCGTTTACAGGCGGTTGAAGACCGTTACGAAAGATTAAATGAATTACTAAGCGACCCGGATATCGTCAGCGATTCCAATAAGCTTCGCGAATATTCGAAAGAGCAATCCGATATTCAGGAAATGGTAGAAGTATACCGTGAATACAAATCGGTGAAAGAGCAACTGGCAGATACACGGGAATTAATGGAAATTGAAAAAGATGCAGATATGCTGGAAATGATGAAGGAAGAGTTTAACGATTTAAACAAACAAGTTCCAGAGTTAGAAGATCGTCTGCGTATTTTATTAATCCCTAAAGACCCGAACGATTCGAAAAACGTAATTATGGAGATCCGCGGTGCTGCTGGTGGTGACGAAGCCAATATTTTTGCTGGTGACCTATTCCGTATGTACACACGCTATGCGGAAACGCAAGGCTGGAAAGTGGATGTAATGGAAGCAACACCAAACCCGGCAGGCGGATTTAAAGAAGTAATCTTCATGATCAACGGTCAAGGTGCATATTCAAAATTCAAATATGAAAATGGCGCTCACCGTGTTCAACGTGTACCTGCGACAGAATCACAAGGCCGTATCCATACATCAACTGCTACGGTAGCATGTTTACCGGAAGTACATGTAGAAGATGTAGAAATTCATGAAAAAGATATTCGCGTTGATACATTCGCTTCATCTGGTGCAGGTGGTCAGTCAGTAAATACAACGATGTCTGCTGTTCGTATGACCCACTTACCGACAGGTGTTGTCGTTTCGATGCAAGATGAACGTTCACAAATTAAGAACCGTGAAAAAGCGATGAAAATTTTAGTAGCACGTGTAGCGGATAAACACCGTCAGGAAGCACAGGCTGAAATCGATGCAACACGTAAGACAGCAGTAGGAACAGGCGACCGTTCTGAACGTATCCGTACTTACAACTATCCACAAAACCGCGTAACAGATCACCGAATTGGTTTAACGATTCAAAAACTTGACCAAATCGTTGAAGGTAAGCTGGATGAAATCATCGATGCACTTATTTTAGATGAGCAGGCAACACGCTTATCAAATTTAAATGAAGATGCATAAAACCATTTTTGAGGCCCTGAATGGGGCTTCTTCTTTTTTAGAGGAAAACGGTCGCGAAGGAAATGCCGCACGGATTTTATTGCAGCATATTTTACAGACAAGCTATTCAGGATTAATGATGAAGATGCACGATATTCTACCCGAAGAGCAGCAACAGCAGTTTGATGCTTTTATTCAAGAGCATGTGAAAGGGCGTCCTGTACAATATATAACGGGTGTAGAAGAATTTTACGGACGCTCATTTATAGTTGATGAATCGGTACTGATCCCTCGTCCGGAAACGGAAGAACTGATTGTTGGAACGATTGAGCGGATCCGCAAGTTATTCGGAGACAAGCAAAATCTGAAGTTTGCCGACATTGGGACTGGCAGTGGTGCCATTGCCATTACAATGAAAAAGGAATGTCCGCAGCTTGATGTAACAGCAACGGATCTTTCACCTGCAGCACTTGCAACAGCACAAAAAAACGCTGAGCAGCTGCAAGCGGAAATTGAATTTAAGCTAGGCGATTTAACAGAACCGGTTGCAAATGAAAAATGGGATGTTGTCCTTTCTAATCCGCCGTATATCGCATATGAGGAAATGGAGGATATGTCCGATGTTGTCGTAGCGCACGAACCTCATCAGGCATTGTTTGCCGATGAAGAAGGACTATTGCTTTATCGTAAACTAGCAGAAAATTTACCGGCTCTTATGAAGAGGCCGGCATTAATTGGGCTGGAAATCGGTTATACACAAGGAGAAGCCGTAGCGAATTTTTTCAAAAAAAGCTTTCCAAATGCCCATGTATCAGTCATTCAAGATATAAATAAAAAAGAACGTATTGTTTTTTGTGAGATTAGTGAATAAAAAATAGATTCCTTGTAAACAATGTTTGCAAGGGGGAATGATTATGTTACATGATTACGATATTCAAAATGAATCCAATCTATTTTTAGCGATTGCTAAATTACTAATAAGTGTTCTATTTTTATATTGCGCTGCTACGTTTATACCTACTTTCGTAGATGAGGTACGCATTGATCAGGGAGAAAGCAATGACCAGTTAAAGTTCCGTGTTATTGCAAACAGTTCGACAAATGCCGACCAGCTTATCAAATATGAGGTTGTCGGAACAATTCAAACTTATTTGCAAAATACACCTGAATTTTCAGAAGATATCCACAGTGTGGAAAACATGTATCAGGAAATTCAGAAAACTTACCCACAATTAAAAATCACCTATAAGTTTGGGGATAACTTAATTCCCCCGAAATGGGTGGCTGGTCAGTTTTATCCGCAAAAAGAGTATTATTCTGTTAATTTCATTATTGGACAAGGTCGAGGCGAAAACTGGTTCTGTGCAGTGTTCCCAACGCTTTGTATAGTTAATGAGCCGGTGGAAAATGAACGGCCGCCATTTTTTATTGCTGAATGGTGGGAAAAACATATGGAAAAAAGTGATCCACAAAACACAGAAGAACTTGTAGAAAATGATCCAACTTACTCACAATTTGTGGATAGTTAACTCAAACATTTACAGAAAGGAGGAAAAAGTAATGCACACTTTCCAATTAAATGTGGATGAATTTGTGGATAATTCAGAAAATTATACACAGGCTGTGGATTTATTAAATAACGGCGAAATAGTCGCATTTCCGACAGAAACCGTATATGGCTTAGGTGCTGTTGCGACAAATGAGCTGGCCGTGAAGAAAATATATGCTGCAAAAGGAAGACCTTCGGATAATCCCTTGATTGTTCATATAGGAACAGTGGAAGAAGTATCGTTATATACAACAAATATTTCGGAAGTTGCCCAAAAATGTATGGATGCTTTTTGGCCTGGTCCATTGACACTTGTCATGCATGCAAAGCCGAATGTTTTAGCGTCAAGTGTTACGGCAGGATTAGATACGGTTGGAATTCGTATGCCCGATCATCCAGTAGCACTGGAACTTCTTCAAACATTAAAGAAACCGTTAGCAGCGCCTAGTGCAAATCGCAGCGGTAAGCCTAGTCCGACAAAAGCCGAACATGTATTTGAAGATTTGCAAAACATTATTCCTTGTATTTTGGATGGAGGAATGACGGGGATCGGACTTGAATCGACCGTTTTGGATGTCACACTGGATACACCCGTTATTTTGCGTCCGGGCGGGGTAACGAAAGAAATGCTCGAAGCGGTAATCGGACCAGTTATTGAGCCAAGTCTGGAACAGCAGAAAATTGAATCGACACCAAAAGCGCCTGGTATGAAATATACCCACTATGCACCGGAAGCTCCCGTCTATTTAATAGACGCAAATAAGGAAGCGATTGAAACGGCTATTGCCGAATTAAAACCGGAACATAAAGTTGCCTTATTGGCACCGGAAAGCTTTAAAGAAATTAAGGTCGATTATTATTTCTCATTCGGGAATGCAAATGATCTTGAACAAATGAGTGCTTCGCTATATGATGCATTGCGTGCATGCGATAAAACGGATGCCACGATTATTCTAGCGACGGCAACATCAAAAACAGGTGTTGGTACAGCTATTATGAACCGTCTGGAAAAGGCGGCAGGCGGCAAATGGTACGCACTATAAGAATAAAACCACATCTTGCAACATCGGGATGTGGTTTTTGTGTATAAACAAAAGGATATTTCCCGGCCTAAAAGCATAAATTACAACAGCGCTTAGTGGAAGAGGGGAATAGATGCAAGAAGTAGTTGCCGGGATCTTAATGTCGTTCGATGTCGTTGCACTGTATTTAATTGCTACAAATGTTAAGGCAAAATGGTTATTAGCTTTATGGACGGCATTTTTACATATGCTTTTTCCATTACTCGGTTACCGCTTTGGGGAATGGCTTGCCGTCTATTTAACAAACTGGGCATCAGGCCTTTCTACACTGTTATTGTTTTTTGTTGGACTGCAATTACTGCTCTCGAAGAAAGATGAAAGTTTTCCGGCAATGTCTTTACCGATAATTGCGATTTTTGCAAGTGTTGACACCTTTTCAGTTAGCCTTTCTTTTGGTATGCTAAATTTACAAAAATATGTTTTTGTTATCAGTGCTGGCCTATCAACATTTATATTGTCATATGCGGCATTGATAATAGCGCAAAAATCACCAATTTTTAAAAATAACGCATTAAAAAAAGTAGCAGGAATCCTCCTGATTATTATGAGTGTAATGCTACTAAAATGGTAAACTAGAGGGTGTGAGGAACATTAATATTTATTTTATTTGTACAGGCAACACATGTAGAAGTCCTATGGCAGCAGCAATTTTACAAGCAAAAAACTATGAGAATATTACTGTGCGTTCAGCAGGTATTTATGCGCACGAAGGCAGTGACATGTCCCTGAACGCAAAGGAAATATTACACAGAAAAAATATTGCGCAATCGCACCGTTCATCTCAATTTACGGTAGAAGATGCACAATGGGCGGATTTAATTTTAACGATGACGACCGCTCATAAAGAAATGGTCATCCGTTTAGTAGAAGAAGCGGCACATAAAACGTTTACGTTAAATGAATATGTTGCGATGGAAACAGGACTTGATATTCAAGATCCATTCGGTGGAAACCTGCAAGTATATGAACAAACATATGAGCAATTGAACGAAGCAATTAACAAGCTGGAAACTAAATTGAAGTTGGAGGATAAAATTTAACATGGACTCTCAGAAAAAGATCTTTAGTTTGCGCCGGAAGCTCGTATTGTTTGTCGGGATATTAGCGCTGATTACCTACACTTGCAGTTTTGTATTTATCGAATATTTACACCCAATGTTTTTTGAAACGACTAGCACAAGCTTATTTCAGATTATTACCTATTTATTAGGAATCTTTTGGTCATGTGCATTAGCAGCTGTATTTGGTTTAGTCATTGTTCGCCCTTTACAGCAATTGGAGCGCAGTGCAAACCATGTAGCGGAAGGTAAAATCGGACAAGATGTCGAAATGCCGAAAACAAATGATGAAATCCGCTCTGTAGCAGAGGCATTCCAAACGATGGTGTTTAATTTGCGTAAAATGGTAAACGGCATCGAAGACAATTACAAGTCAACCGATGAAACGATTTTGAAATTGTCGGAAGAAAGTATCTCTGTTACGAACAATGCCGAGCAAATTACAAGCAATATTAGCCAAATTTCATTAGGGGCTGAATCTTCGGCAGTTGCCATTCAAGAAACAGTGGAAGCAATTGAAGAGGTTCGCACATTAGCCGCGGAAGTGAACAATAAAGCACTACATACGGCAAGTCGCTCAAAAAATCTTTTGACAAACTTAACATCTACAACGGATTCGATTCATGGTGTTGTAAACAGTATTAAAAAAATCGCAACCGATAATGAAAATTCATTAGTAAATATTCGCGAGCTGGAAAAAAATGCTGAGCAGATTGAACGGATTATAGGTTTAGTAGGCGATATCGCAGGACAAACAAATTTACTTGCTTTAAACGCATCGATTGAAGCTGCACGAGCAGGTGAGCATGGGAAAGGCTTTGCGGTTGTTGCAGAGGAAGTCCGTGGTTTAGCGGATGAAAGTGCAAGTGCTGTGCAGGGGATTACAACATTGATCCACACGATGCAGCAAAATGTTTCGGTAGTAGTAAAACAGATGAACGAACAAGTATCATTTGCGGTAAATGAATCATCACGTGTTTCTGAAACAACGTCAGCAGTTGAAGGTATGACAAAATCTGTTTATGAAATGGCCGAGGATGTTGTCCAAATTTCAGAATTAGTCGCACAGCAAATGAAAAATATTGAACATACGTCACATCAATCACAGGAAGTGGCGGCAATTGCAGAGCAAACTTCTGCAAGCGCTCAGGAAGTAACATCCGCTTCACTGGAACAGGCCGAAGCGATCAAGCAAGTAGAAGAACTGGCGAGCAATTTGAAACAACAGTCTGCAGAGCTGTATCGAATGATTCAACAATTCGACCGCACACAGTAGATCGGAATATAGGTTTAAAATACCTGATGGATAAACGGACATGTTTATCTGTTGGGTATTTTTATTTCGTTCGTGAGTGCATTTCAATGAAGTTTTCTAATATAAAGGGAAGATTGTCTAATTACCGTGTTAAAGTTCTAATAATATGTCGATCTTCTAATATCCGAAGCGAATGTTCTAATAAACAATACCAAGCTTCAAAATCATGTACACGTTTCGAAAACAAAAAGCCTGGGTATGGTACACTATTGTTTACAATAATTAGTCCTGGGGGGATTTATATTGAACAAAATGAAGTACTGGCTACTGATGGGTGTAGTCGTAGCGGGTCTTGCTGGATGTGGAGACGCAGAGGATGCGGATACGACAGATTCAGTTGACTCAACACCGGCCGAATCCACTGAATCATCAGGAGGAACGGATTCAGCTGAAACTACAGATGTCTCAGCAGGTGAAAAAGTGGCAAATGCCAGCTGTGTAGGGTGTCATGGCGGAGATTTAACGGGAGCAATGGGGCCGGACTTAACGAAAACTTCTTTATCAAAAGAGGAAATTGTTGATGTCCTAGTCAATGGTAAAGGTGCAATGCCGTCGGGTACAGCAGATGGGGAAGAAGAAGCGGTAGCCGAATATATTTTATCATTACAATAACTGTTGAAGACCTGCTCTAATCTGAGCGGTCTTTTTTATTGGGAACTAATTGCTCAAAAGCCTTTTTAACTTAACAAACTTACGTAAAGCTGAACATTGAAGTGATTTATAATAGAAAAACAAGAGAATATCATCGAAATGTTAACGATAAGGTACGATTATTCACTTAATATTCGTCTTTATGCATGTATTTTGAAAGTTATTCGGAAAAGACGTGTTATTCTTCCGGAATAAATGGTACACTGATGGTGAATATAATAAGTAATAAAATCAAGGCAGGAGGGATCTTCATGAGAATTGCAATTTCTTCAGATCACGGCGGTAATAATTTACGTAAAGAGATTATGTCACTACTTGATGAAATGTCAATCAGTTATGAAGACTTTGGTCCACAAACGGACGAGTCAGTAGATTACCCGGACTATGCACGTCCAGTAGCTGAGAGAGTAGCTGCAGGGGAATTTGACAGAGGAATTTTAATTTGCGGGACTGGAATTGGAATTTCGATTGCTGCAAACAAATTTAAAGGGATTCGTTGTGCACTTGTACATGACGTGTTCTCGGCAAAGGCGACACGTTGTCACAATGACTCAAACGTTTTAGCAATGGGTGAGCGTGTAATCGGTCCAGGGCTGGCACGTGAGATTGTTGCAACTTGGTTGGATACACAGTTTGAAGGCGGTCGTCATATTCGCCGTGTTGAAAAGATAACTGAAATCGAAGAAGGGTAACAGATGGTGATTCAATGATAAACTTACACGATTTGCAAAAAGATTTAGCGCAAGCATTATCCGAATTTGAGCAACAAGTGAAGTTTTCTGAAGGTCAGCTATTTGTCATCGGCTGTTCCACATCGGAAGTGATGGGTGAGAAGATTGGAACAGCTGGTGCATTCGATGTAGCGCAAGTTCTATACAAAGAATTTTCAATATTCGCGCAAAGACATAAAATTCACTTAGTTTTCCAAGGCTGCGAGCATATTAACCGAGCGCTGACACTCGAGGCTGCAGCTGCTAAAATGTACCATTTAGAACCTGTTTCGGTCATTCCGGTCCGTACAGCAGGTGGCTCTATGTCTGCATACGCTTTTACACAAATGGATGAGCCTGTAATTGTGGAAACCATCCAAGCACATTACGGGATTGATATCGGTCAAACATTAATCGGCATGCACTTAAAAGCGGTTGCTGTGCCTTTACGAACATCTGTTGAGCAATTAGGCGATGCAGTCATTACGTTAGCGACAACACGTCCGAAACTTATCGGTGGAGAACGTGCGCAATATACTGTAACACCTTAACGTTACATATATCATTTTGAATTGGAAACTCCGATCGAATCGGAAGTACATTTAGGGGGATTTGAAAATGGCATTTGAAAAATTAGCAGGACAAGACAAGGCAATTTTAGACGCAATTTTATTAGAGAAAAAACGTCAAAACACAAACATCGAACTAATCGCATCAGAAAACTTCGTATCGGAAGCTGTAATGGAAGCACAAGGTTCATATTTAACAAATAAATATGCGGAAGGTTACCCTGGCAAACGCTATTATGGCGGTTGTGAACATGTAGACGTAGTGGAAAACATTGCGCGTGACCGTGCAAAAGAATTATTCGGTGCAGCATATGTTAACGTACAGCCACACTCAGGTGCACAAGCGAACATGGCAGTTTACCATACAATTTTAAAACCGGGTGATACAGTACTTGGTATGAACTTATCACACGGCGGTCACTTAACACATGGTTCACCAGTAAACTTCTCAGGTATTCTTTATAACTTCGTAGAATACGGTGTAACTGAAGATACTAACTTAATAGATTATGAAGATGTTCGCCAAAAAGCGTTGGAATCGAAGCCGAAATTAATCGTTGCTGGTGCATCAGCTTATCCTCGTGCGATCGACTTTGCAAAGTTCCGTGAAATCGCGGATGAAGTTGGCGCATATTTCATGGTTGATATGGCGCATATTGCCGGCTTAGTAGCAGCAGGCGAGCACCAAAATCCAGTACCGTATGCAGATTTCGTAACGACTACAACTCATAAAACGTTACGTGGTCCTCGTGGCGGTATGATTTTAACTAATGATGGAAAATGGGAAAAAGAATTAAATAAATCAGTATTCCCGGGTATTCAAGGTGGTCCATTAATGCATGTCATCGCTGCAAAAGCAGTATCTTTCGGTGAAGCATTACAACCGGAATTTAAAGATTACGCAAAACAAATTAAAGCAAATGCAGCTGCACTTGCAAAATCTTTAGTTGATGAAGGTGTTGAAATCGTTTCAGGCGGTACAGACAACCATTTACTTCTATTAAATGTGAAATCTTTAGGTTTAACAGGTAAAGTTGCTGAGCATGTACTGGATGAAGTAGCAATTACAACAAACAAAAATACTATTCCATTCGATACAGAATCACCATTCGTAACATCAGGTATCCGTGTAGGTACAGCAGCTGTAACTTCTCGCGGTTTCAAAGAAGAAGATGTAATCGAAGTAGGTAAAATTATCGCTTCAGTTCTTAAAAACCATGAAGATGCAGCAGTAAAAGAAGAAGCACGCAAACGTGTTGAAGCTCTTACAGCAAAATATCCTTTATATGCATAATTGAGTTTAAGCCTTCTATTTACAATATGTAGATAGAAGGCTTTTTTATTAGAAAAAATAACGAATAGATAGGCTACTAAAGCAAATCCTAATTGAAGATATATTTGTTCTATTTTTGTATTATAAAAAGGGCAATTTTTAAAACATTCCTATCATAGTTTTCGTTAACTTTATTTTCTGTTATACTGTTTTAGATAAACAACAGTTAGGAGATGTCAACGTGAGTAAAGTATACGTATTTGACCACCCATTAATCCAACATAAGTTAACTTATATTCGAGATAAAGAAACAGGAACAAAAGAATTCCGGGAGTTAGTTGATGAAGTAGCAACATTAATGGCTTTTGAGATTACTCGGGATTTACCGCTGGAAGAAATTGAAGTGGAAACACCTGTTACGAAGGCGAAAGCGAAAGTATTATCTGGGAAGAAAATGGCGATTGTCCCAATTCTACGTGCGGGTATCGGAATGGTAGATGGCGTATTAAAATTAATTCCTGCTGCAAAAGTAGGTCATATTGGTCTTTACCGTGATCCGGAAACATTAAAGCCGGTAGAATATTATGCGAAACTTCCAGCAGATGTTGAAGAACGTGACTTCATTATTGTTGACCCGATGTTAGCAACGGGTGGTTCAGCTGTAGAAGCGATTAATTCACTGAAAAAGCGTGGCGCTAAAAGCATTAAGTTTATGTGTCTGATCGCAGCTCCAGAAGGTGTCGAAGAAATTCAAAAAAATCACTCAGACGTAGATATTTACATCGCATCTCTAGATGAAAAATTAAATGATCATGGCTATATCGTACCAGGCTTGGGTGATGCCGGGGATCGTTTATTCGGAACAAAATAATAAATAAACGAGACGTCCGTAAGCAGTTGCGGGCGTTTTCTATTAATACGGCAAGTATACTAAACACTTGCAGAAAAAATTAATTATAGATTAGACAAGGAGAAGAATAATGACGAAGAAGTTTAAAGTTATGACGATTTTTGGAACACGTCCGGAAGCAATTAAAATGGCACCACTTGTGCTGGAACTGGAAAAGCATCCGGAACAAATTGAATCGATTGTTACTGTAACGGCCCAGCACCGTCAAATGCTTGACCAAGTGTTGGAAACTTTTGAAATTACACCGGATTATGATTTAAATATTATGAAAGACCGTCAAACATTAGTAGATGTAGCGACGAATGCACTTTTAGGACTTGATCGAGTAATGAAAGAAGCGAAGCCTGATATCGTGTTAGTACATGGTGATACGGCGACAACTTTTGTTGGGAGTCTGGCGGCTTTCTACAATCAAATTGCAATTGGCCATGTGGAAGCAGGACTTCGTACAGGTCAAAAATATTCACCTTACCCTGAAGAGATGAACCGTCAGTTAACAGGTGTAATGGCAGATTTGCATTTTGCGCCAACTGAGCAATCTCGTGCAAACCTGTTAAAGGAAAATAAACCGGCAGAAGCAATTTTCGTAACTGGTAACACGGCAATTGATGCATTAAAAACAACAGTCAGTGATCATTACACACATCCGGTTATTGAAAAAATCGGTTCAGATCGCATGATTTTACTAACAGCACACCGTCGTGAAAATCTAGGTGATCCAATGCGCAATATGTTCCGTGCAATTATGCGTCTATTGAACGAGCATGATGATGTTCAGGTTGTTTACCCGGTGCATATGAATCCTGCAGTACGCGAAGTTGCAAATGAAATTTTAGGGGACAACCCACGTGTTCATTTAATTGAACCGTTGGAAGTATTTGATTTCCACAATTTCGCTGCCCGCTCTTACATGATTTTAACGGATTCTGGCGGTGTTCAAGAAGAAGCACCATCGTTAGGGAAGCCGGTGCTGGTTTTACGTGATACGACAGAACGTCCTGAAGGGATTGCAGCAGGTACATTAAAACTTGCGGGAACAGATGAAGAAGTTATTTACAAGATGGCAAAAGAATTGCTAGTAAATGATGAAGCTTATGAAGCAATGGCACATGCATCGAATCCGTATGGAGATGGATTTGCTTCAGAGCGTATTGTGGAAGCATTATTGAAGTTTGCTCAAAAACAGTTAGTAGAAGAAATTATCGAAAAAGCAGAGACTCGATAATCCAAAAAATTACTGAAATTTACTTAAAAATGAAATTGACAACAGGAATTAGCGTTTTCCTCCTGTTGTCAAGTATTAAATTCGTTATTATTGCCAAAAAATTTTTTCTTGGATACAAAAAATGAAACGACATGGAAAAAACGCATGAAATAGCGAATTTTAGCGTTAGTGAAAAAATGCAAAAAATATTTGTGCATAACTATACACAAATTTGTCAACAATTTGACAAGGAATGTATCTATGTGAAGTTTTTCACCATTACTAATTGACATCAAAAACCCCCTATTGTATGCTTACAAAGGGTAAGAATGATAAGAGTTTCGCCTAGTCAAAAGACGTTGAAACGCTTGTTATATCAAGTTTCT
This sequence comes from Solibacillus isronensis, assembly GCF_023715405.1. Classification (NCBI taxonomy): domain Bacteria; kingdom Bacillati; phylum Bacillota; class Bacilli; order Caryophanales; family Caryophanaceae; genus Solibacillus; species Solibacillus isronensis. Next base: position 2,206,791 of record NZ_JAMBOC010000001.1, on the reverse strand, counting down.
ACTAGATTGACAGTTGAAACGAAACTCGTCAATTTGCAACGTTCTATGCGCCTGGATGAAGTCCGTTAAGATTAAGAGACATTTAGAAGTATGAAATGAATGTTCACTATGGAATTTTCCTGAGGTGGAAATTATTTACTACTTGTAACGGCCTCTAATTTTGTAGTGCATTTACTACGTTTTAAATTCATTTAATGGTCGATGAACACTTTCTTTACTCGAAAAAAGTTTCAGGAGATTAACTGCCAATGCTAAATTTGCATCACGTTTTTGCAATGCAGAAGAAAGCGTTCTTTTTTTTGCTTGCTGTTTGTACGTTAGGCTGGGGATTTTCGCCATATGATTCGATATTTGCTGGTATAGCCCTAGGTGCGTTCTTTGGTACGTATAATTTTTGGATTTTACTTCGACGTATGGAAAAATTTGACCGTTCCATTAGTGAAGGGACAAAAGTAGCATCTATCGGTACAGCGCTTCGCTTTGGATCAGGTGTTGCCGCAGTCGCAATCGCAATATCGTTGCCACAATATTTTCACTTAATAAGCACGGTCATTGGGCTGATGATTCCGTACATCTTTTTAGTAGTAGAAAGAGTAGTACATCATATAAAAAGCCACTAAGGTGCATTTGAAAGAGAGGTGAATGCAAAAATGGATCATACAGCTCCAGAGCTACATTTGGATTTAGGCTTTATGACGCTTACTTTCAACTTATCTACAGTACTAACTCTCTTAGTAGCTGCAGTCATCGTATTTATTATCGCGTTTGTTTCAACACGTACACTTGCGTTAAAACCGACTGGTATGCAGAACTTCATGGAATGGGTTATGGATTTCGTGAAAAATATTATTAAGAGTAACATGGACTGGAAAACTGGTGGACGCTTCCACATTCTAGGGATTACATTAATCATGTTCATTGCAGTGTCCAACTTACTTGGTTTACCAATGGGTGGTATTGCTTACGGCAGTGATTTATGGTGGAAATCACCAACAGCCGATCCAGTCGTAACAATGACATTAGCTTCGATGGTTCTAGTATTAACACAGTATTACGGCGTGAAAATGCAAGGTACAGGCGGTTATGCTAAAACATTCTTCCAACCAATGTCGTTTATGTTCCCGTTAAAAGTTATTGAAGAGTTTGCAAATACGTTAACTCTAGGTCTACGTCTATACGGTAACATTTATGCCGGGGAGATTTTACTAACGTTACTTACTGGTTTAGCAGTTTCAAGTGCGTTTGGTTTCTTCGGTGCAATCGTACCAATGATGGCGTGGATGGGATTCTCGATTTTCATCGGGTTTATCCAAGCTTTCATTTTCACTATGTTAACGATGGTTTACATGGCTCACAAAGTGAGTACAGACCATTAATTATAAGTTTCCGCATTCAATGTAGTGCGGTAATTTGAACCAAAAAAAAATTACAACATCCAAGGAGGATATTATCAAATGGTAGGTTCAGTAGGTTTATTAGCAGCAGCAATCGCAATCGGTTTAGCAGCACTAGGTGCAGGTATTGGTAACGGTTTAATCGTTTCAAAAACAGTAGAAGGTATCGCTCGTCAACCAGAAGCACGTGGCGCACTTCAAACTACAATGTTCATCGGGGTAGCGTTAGTAGAAGCATTACCGATCATCGCAGTAGTAATCGCATTCATCGTAATGAACCAATAGTCTTCATTAAGATTATTAAATCCAGTGGCGAAGTAGACTTCTTTTGAAACCCTTCGCCATTAGTTTTGTGTATAAAAGATATACCCTTTTTATTTAATATTAAATATGAACAAAAAGTATGACAAAATATAGATTTTATTCAAGCTCTTGAAGGGAGTGAAACAATCGTGTTTTTAGACTATCTTGTACTAGGTGCAGGCGCTAGTGGCATTAACTTAGGTGATGCTCTTGCGACTTTAGTGATTTTCTTAGGTTTAATGGCACTTCTTAAAAAGTTCGCTTGGGGTCCTTTAATGGGTATCATGCGCGAGCGTGAAGAGTTAGTTGCGAGCGGTATCGATGCAGCTGAAAAAGCTAAAAAAGAAACACAAGCACTATTAGAAGAACAAAAGAGCCTTCTTAAAGAAGCTCGCACTGAAGCGCAATCAATTATTGAGAACGCTAAAAAGCAAGGCGAAGCAACTCGCGAAGAAATCGTGGTAACTGCACGCGCTGAAGCGAACCGTCTAAAAGAATCTGCTGTTCGTGATATCGAAGCAGAAAGAGAAAAAGCAATCGCTGCTGTACGTGAAGAAGTAGTTTCATTATCAGTACTTGCTGCGTCTAAAGTTCTTGGGAAAGAAATTTCTGAAGCAGACAATAGCGCATTAATTAAAGAAACGATTGCGAAGGCAGGCGAAGCGAAATGAGTCAATCGACTGTAGCAAATCGCTATGCTCAAGCAATTTACGAATTAGCATTAAGCAACAACCTTCTTGCAGAAGTAGGTGCAGATTTACGTGAGATCAAAACAGTATTGGCTACGAACGAAGAGTTTATGGCCTTACTTACTGCTCCGAAAATTTCTACTGATCGTAAGAAAGAGCTTATCGCTCAAATTTTAACGGGTGCACAGCCAATCGTTGTAAATATGGTTCAATTCTTAATTGAAAAGAAACGTTTAAATGAATTAACAGCTGTAGCAGACCAATATCAAGCATTATCAGCTGCCGCTCAAGGCACTGCAGATGCAAAAGTATACTCAACGCGTGAATTAACAGATGGCGAACGTGCAGAAATTTCTGCTGCTTTCGGCAAGTTAGTCGGCAAAGGGCAACTTAACATTACAAACATTATCGATGCGTCATTAATTGGTGGCGTACGCGTTCAAATCGGCAACTATATTTTCGACAGTACTGTAGCGTCTAAGCTAGAGGACTTAAAACGAACATTAGTTGGCTAAATCTTAAGAAATGTGAGAGGTGAACATACATGGGCATCAAAGCTGAAGAAATCAGCAGTCTGATTAAACAGCAGATTGAAGGTTATCAATCGGAATTAAAAGTAAGCGAAGTAGGTACAGTTATCACTGTTGGTGACGGTATCGCTCGTGCTCATGGCCTCGACAACGCCATGGCTGGAGAGCTTTTAGAGTTCTCAAACGGTGTTATGGGTATGGCACAAAACCTAGAAGAAGGTAACGTTGGTATCGTAATTTTAGGAGACTACCTAGGCATCAAAGAAGGCGATGAGGTTCGTCGTACAGGTCGTATTATGGAAGTACCAGTTGGTGAAGCACTAATTGGCCGTGTTGTAAACCCACTTGGTATGCCAGTGGATGGATTAGGTCCAATCAACACAACAAAATCTCGTCCAATCGAAAGTCCAGCTTTCGGTGTAATGGCACGTAAATCAGTACATGAGCCATTACAAACAGGTATCAAAGCGATTGACGCTTTAGTACCAATCGGTCGTGGTCAACGTGAGTTAATCATCGGTGACCGTCAAGTTGGTAAAACATCTGTAGCGATTGATACAATCTTAAACCAACAAGGCGAAGATATGATCTGTATCTACGTTGCAATTGGTCAAAAAGAATCAACTGTACGTAACGTAGTTGAAACTTTCCGTAAGCACGGTGCATTAGATTACACAATCGTTGTAACTGCATCTGCATCACAACCAGCTCCATTACTATACCTTGCTCCTTTCGCAGGTGTATCTATGGCAGAAGAATTCATGTTAGATGGTAAGCACGTATTAATCGTGTATGATGACTTAACTAAACAAGCATCAGCATACCGTGAACTTTCACTTCTTCTACGCCGTCCTCCAGGTCGTGAAGCATACCCTGGTGACGTGTTCTACTTACACAGCCGTCTACTTGAGCGTGCTGCGAAGTTAAACGAAACATACAAAAACGGTTCGATTACAGCGCTTCCATTCGTAGAAACGCAAGCGGGCGATATCTCTGCATATATCCCAACAAACGTAATCTCAATCACAGATGGTCAAATCTTCTTACAATCTGACTTATTCAACTCTGGTGTACGTCCTGCGATCAACGCTGGTTTATCAGTATCACGTGTAGGTGGTTCTGCTCAAATCAAAGCGATGAAAAAAGTAGCGGGTACATTACGTCTTGACTTGGCAGCATTCCGTGAGTTAGAGTCATTCGCTCAGTTCGGATCTGACTTAGACGCAATCACACTTGCTAAATTAGAGCGTGGTAAACGTACAGTTGAAGTTTTAAAACAAGACTTAAACAAACCACTTAAAGTTGAAAAACAAGTTGCGATCCTTTATGCATTAACTAAAGGTCACTTAGATGATATTCCAGTACAAGACATCGTTCGTTTCGAAAACGAATTCTTAAGCTGGTTAGATACAAACCACACAAATGTTTTAGATCATGTTCGTACAACTAAAGAACTTGCTCCAGACGCAGAGTATGTTGAAGCTATCAATGCGTTCAAAAAGACTTTCGCTAAATCTGAGTAAGAATTGAACGGTTTTTCACGCACAATACTGTAGCGTGAAAAACTGGACAACTCTTTTTTAATAAGAGCTTGATAAAAATCTAAAGGTGGTGAAATACCAGTGGTAAACTTACGCGAAATTAAAGGTCGTATTAACTCTACAAAGTCAACGAAACAAATTACGAAAGCGATGCAGATGGTTTCTTCTTCAAAGTTACGTCGTGCAGAGCAAAACGCTAAGTCTTACGTTCCATACATGGAAAAAATCCAGGACGTAGTAGGCGCAATCGCAACAGGTACAAAAGACAGCGGACATCCAATGTTAACTTCTCGTCCTGTTAAGAAAACAGCTTACTTAGTCATCGGTTCTGACCGTGGTCTGGCAGGTGCTTACAACTCAAGCATCTTACGTCAAGTTCAAAGCACTATTGATAAACGTCACAAGTCTAAAGATGAGTACGTAGTTTTAGTAGTAGGTCGTGTTGTTCGTGATTACTTTGTAAAGCGTGGACACAATGTTATCGCAGATGTCGTTGCTCTACCGGACCAACCGTCATTTGCTGATATTAAAGAAATCGCTCGTAATGCTGTTGGTATGTTCATTGATGGTACGTATGATGAACTTTATATGTACTACAATCACTTCGTATCTGCAATTCAAAACGAAGTGACTATGAAAAAAGTTCTTCCTCTAACTGATATTGCACCTTCTTCAAGCAATGCTTCTTATGAATTTGAGCCATCAGGCGAAGCCATTTTAGAAGTATTACTTCCACAATATGCGGAAAGCTTAATTTACGGCGCGATTTTAGACGGAAAAGCGAGTGAACATTCAGCGCGTATGACAGCAATGAAAAACGCTACAGACAATGCAAACGATCTTATTGCAGACCTTTCTCTACAATATAACCGTGCACGTCAAGCGGCGATTACACAAGAAATTACAGAAATCGTTGGTGGAGCTGCTGCCTTAGAATAGGGCGCACTCACCAATGTCGTATAAGAATACGATAGGAGGGTACAAAGTAATGAACAAAGGACACGTTCTTCAAGTAATGGGTCCAGTAGTAGACGTAAAGTTTGCTAATGGTCAATTACCAGCAATTTATAACGCATTAACAGTTACAATTGAACGTCCTAACGAAGCTCCGACTACTCTTGCATTAGAAGTAGCGCTTCACTTAGGTGACGATTCTGTTCGTACGATTGCCATGTCATCTACTGACGGTTTACAACGTGGAGCAGAAGTAACAAACTCAGGAGCACCAATCTCAGTACCAGTTGGTGAAGCTACATTAGGTCGCGTATTTAACGTACTTGGTGAAGTTATCGACTTAGGTGAAGAAATTCCTGCTGAAGTTCGTCGTGATTCAATTCACCGCGAAGCTCCAACATTCGATGAATTATCAACTACTGTAGAAATCCTAGAAACAGGTATCAAAGTAGTAGACTTATTAGCACCATACATCAAAGGTGGTAAAATCGGTCTATTCGGTGGTGCCGGTGTAGGTAAAACAGTATTAATCCAAGAATTAATCAACAACATCGCACAAGAGCACGCAGGTATTTCTGTATTCGCAGGTGTAGGTGAGCGTACTCGTGAGGGTAACGACTTATTCTTCGAAATGACAGATTCAGGCGTAATCAAACAAACAGCGATGGTATTCGGTCAAATGAATGAGCCACCAGGAGCACGTATGCGCGTAGCTTTAACTGGTTTAACAATGGCTGAGTTCTTCCGTGATGAGCAAGGTGCAGACGTACTTTTATTCATCGACAACATTTTCCGTTTCACACAAGCAGGTTCTGAGGTTTCTGCCCTATTAGGTCGTATGCCTTCAGCGGTAGGTTACCAACCAACACTTGCTACAGAAATGGGTAAATTACAAGAGCGTATCACATCTACTACTAAAGGTTCTGTAACTTCAATCCAAGCGATTTACGTACCAGCCGATGACTATACTGACCCGGCTCCGGCTACAACTTTCGCCCACTTAGATGCTACAACTAACCTTGAACGTAAATTATCTGAAATGGGTATCTATCCAGCGGTAGACCCACTAGCTTCAACTTCTCGTGCATTATCACCAGAAATCGTTGGACCAGAACATTACGCAATAGCTACTGGTGTTCAACGTACAATCCAACGTTACCGTGAACTGCAAGATATCATTGCTATCTTAGGTATGGATGAGCTAGGTGACGAAGATAAGAAAACAGTTGAACGTGCTCGTCGTATCCAGTTCTTCTTATCTCAAAACTTCCACGTAGCAGAGCAATTCACTGGTCAAAAAGGTTCTTATGTACCTGTAAAAGAAACTGTTCGTTCATTCAAGGAAATCCTTGATGGCAAATGGGATCACTTACCAGAAGATGCTTTCCGTCTAGTTGGTTCTATTGATGAAGTAGTAGCGAAAGCTAAAGAAATGGGCGTACAAGTCTAATTAGCTGACGAGGAGGAAAAAATATGAAGACAGTTACAGTCAATATTGTCACTCCCGACGGCTCAGTATACGATTCAGAAGTAACGATGGTAATCGCTAAAACGACTTCAGGTGAAATTGGTGTCTTAGCTGGCCATATTCCTATGGTTGCTCCACTTACAATTGGTTCTGTGAAGCTTAAAAAAGCAGACGGCACTACAGATGTCGCAGCGGTTAGCGGTGGTTTCATTGAAGTTCGCCCTGAAAAAATCTCGATTTTAGCTCCTTCTGCAGAAGTTGCTTCTACGATCGATGTTGCCCGTGCTAAAGAAGCTTTAGCTCGTGCTGAAGGTCGCCTTCAAAAGAAACAAGATGACATCGATTTCCAACGCGCGGAATTATCTTTAAAACGTGCGATGAATCGTATCAATGTTCATGAGGGTAATATCTAATGTTTAACAAGCGGGCAGATTCTTTCTGCCTGCTTTTTTATAGTCATGAAAGAATTATAAGAAGTTAAACAGTTTGGAACACAAATCGCCATCATTTGGGGTAAGGTGTTTAAAAGGAGCGGGGAAAATGGATTTATATGTCGAGGCAGGCCAACAAGCAATCGTTAATGTGTTAGCATATATTATATTTATAGGAATTGCCCTTTATGCATTACAAGGACTAAGAATCGAACAATTATTTAAAAAAGGTAAGACTTTTCAAATTCAGCTCTTTTACATTTTGTCGAGTATTGTTATTGGTTCAATTGTAGCGGATTTCTTTTTAAACTTTTTAAGCTGGTCGCAAACGATTCCCTATATTTTTAATTAGTACAGGAAATAGATGCGGTTTTATTTCTTGTAAAGGGGAATAAACGTTTGTTTTCCACTACAAGAAATAAAAATTTCCTAGGAAATAAGAGGTTTGTAAAGTTACATGATTTGGGTAGTTATTTTTAGGAAAGTACTTTTTTGTGAAAATTTGTCTATTCACACTAAATAGTTGCGCTGCGTATTATAATTTAATAGCCTTTTCAAACAAATTAGATTAAAATAGTAATTTGGGTGCTTGAATTACCGCCCTAATAAATGTAGTATATTTTTGTGTGTAAATTGAGTCAAATGAAGTTTAAAATAATTTAAGTTTAATTGAACTTATTCCTTTATTATATGAGAATTGAATTCGGAGGGACGAATTGTGGAGAGAATTATTGTTACTGGAGGTCAGACACTAAAAGGCACAGTACGCGTTGAAGGCGCAAAAAATGCTGTATTACCGATTTTGGCTGCTTCTCTATTAGCTTCTAAAGATAAAAATATGATTAAAGATGTACCAAACTTAGCAGATGTCGGTACGATTGGTGAAGTGTTAAAAAGTTTAAATGCGATTGTCGAATATGATGTCGAGAAAAACGAAATGATGATTGATGCCTCTATGAAGCTATCTAGTGAAGCACAATTTGAGTTTGTAAGTAAAATGCGTGCATCCATTTTAGTAATGGGTTCATTATTAGCACGTAATGGCTATGCACGTGTAGCATTACCAGGCGGCTGTGCAATTGGATCTCGTCCAATCGAACTTCATTTAAAAGGCTTCGAAGCTATGGGTGCAGAGATTTCCTTTGGACATGGTTATGTCGAAGCAAAAGTAAAAGGTGAACTAAAAGGCGCAGAAATCTATTTAGACTTCCCAAGTGTTGGGGCTACTGAAAATATTATGACAGCAGCATCTTTAGCAAAAGGGACGACTATTATTGAAAATGCAGCGAAAGAACCTGAAATAGTAGATTTGGCAAACTTTATTAACGCAATGGGTGGCCGTGTCATTGGTGCCGGTACTGATACAATTCGTATCGAAGGCGTTAAAGAATTAAAAGGTTGCGAACATTATATTATTCCAGACCGCATTGAAGCTGGAACATTTATGGTAGCGGCAGCAATTACTCGCGGAGATGTATTAATTGAAAACGCTGTACCAGAGCATATGACAGCACTAACTGCAAAAATGCGTGAAATGGGCGTAGAAGTTATTGAAGAAGATGAAGGCATCCGTGTGCGCGCAAATGACCCATTAAAAGCGGTTGATATTAAAACAATGCCACACCCAGGTTTCCCGACAGATATGCAATCACAAATGATGGCATTAATGTTAACGGCAAACGGAACAAGTATCATCACGGAAACAGTTTTCGAAAATCGTTTTATGCATGTTGAAGAATTCCGTCGCATGAATGCAGACGCAAAGATCGAAGGACGATCTGTATTCATTGAAGGTGGCAAAAAACTTCAAGGTGCCGAAGTATCAGCGACAGATTTACGTGCAGCAGCAGCACTAATTTTAACTGGCCTTGTATCTGAAGGCGTAACTCGTGTTACAAAGTTACACCATTTAGACCGCGGCTATGTGGATTTCCACAAAAAACTAGCTTCTTTAGGTGCAATGATCGAGCGCATCGATTTAGAAGAAGAAGTGTTACAAGAAATCGTTGTGACAGTTTAATAGCTAGATTCATATAAACATATAAAGCATTCAGGAAGCGAGATTTGGGCTTACCGGATGCTTTTTTGTTTATGAAGGATAGGGTTTCCGGGAATTAGAAGGTTTTGACGAGAAAGTAGAACGGTTAGGGCTGAAAGTAGAACAAAGCGCTTTGAATGTAGAACGTTTACAGGGAAAAGTTTAATGTTTCCGTTTGAAAGTAGAAAGGCGCCGTGAATTAGAAAGTCCTAGCGCGAAAGTAGAACAACTCCGTTGGAAAGTAGAACTCGCCGCTATTAAAGCAGAACGATTCCTTCCGTAAGTAGAAACCTTGCACCGCTCTATCACCCGAGAACCCCTCCTAAAATCCCATTCCTCATAAACTAGAAATTCTCTCTCCAAATGAACTCATATTCTTATTGCAAGCTCATATACTGTCTCATGAAAAAAATTATCATTTATTTTATCATTGGCGTCCTATTGTTTTTAGTCCCTTTCACGTTAAAGTCTAAGAAACAAAACTCCATTACTGAATCAACGGAATCTACTACTTGTCCTTTATTTATTAAAGTGAATAATACTGACGTTCCGATTGAAGATTATTTAATTGGTGTAATTGCAGGGGAAATGCCGGCAAGTTTTCATGTGGAAGCATTAAAAGCTCAGGCGATAGCCTCCCGGACTTATGTATTGAAGCAGACCGATTATGGGAAAAAGCCGATCCTCACAACGACAGCGCATCAAGTCTACAATGATCAGGAACTACGAGAAGAAAAATGGAAAACTACTTTTGCAGAAAATGAAGAGAAAATAACAGAAGCCGTCAATCAAACTGCCAACCAAATTCTTACTTATAATGATGAACTGATTACAGCCATGTTTCATGCATCATCCTATCAATATACCGAGTCTGCGGAAAACTATAGTGGAAATCCGATCCCCTACTTAACAGCAACCACTTCACCTGAACAATTAAATCAAGAACAGATAACGTATACATTTGAAGAAATAAATAAAAAACTCAAACAGAATTTCTCGAGGGCCCAGCTTCAAAATGCGAAGCTGCAGCGAAACGATACGAACCGCATCGAGCAAATTACCATCCATAAAAAAACATGGTCGGGTAGAGAACTGCGCACACTTTTAAACTTACGCTCCACGAATTTCACATGGGAACCGACAGCGACCGGTATAACGATTAAAACTTATGGATACGGGCATGGGGTAGGGATGAGCCAGTATGGAGCAAACGCGATGGCACAGGGGGGATTAACGGCGGAAAATATCCTTTCTCATTACTATCCATCGACAACATTAAAATCGATAAATTATTGTAAAAAATAATGTTTAACTTTCCAATTTCTTGTACACACTTCCATTTGAGGTGATGAATATGAGAGAAGTTAAACAAAAGCCTTCTCAGAAACCAGTTATGCAAAGACGGTGGTTTTGGCCGGCTGTATACGGTGGTATGGCAGTAATGATTGTGGCAGTTATTTTTAGTTTTAATGCATTGTACGAAAGTCAAAATGAGCAGGAACTGATGGAAGAAGTTTCTGCACCAGCCGACCAGTCGATTGTTCCAACAACAGCGACTGTTACGGAAACTTTGAAGTATCCATTCAAAGAAGAATACTTAAATGAAGTAACGGTTTTGCAGGATTTTTATGACGTCTCAAAAGATGAAGCTACACGCGAAAACTCATTGCTTGTATTTAATCAAGTGTTCACAACATCTACAGGGGTCTCTATCGCAATTAACAGCGAGCCTTTTGAAGTTGTTGCTGCAATGAGCGGAGAAGTGACAGAAGTAAAAATGGATGCATTTACGGGCAACAGCATTACTCTTACACATCCAAATGGTATGCAAACACGTTATAACTCCGTGGCAGATATTCTTGTAAAACAAGGCGATCAAGTTTCACAAGGCGATCAGCTTGCTACTTCACAAGAAAATGAATGGAATCCAAACATTGGCGTTCATTTACACTTTGAAGTAATGGAAGATGGTGTACTGGTGGATCCGAACAAATATTTATCCTTTTGATTATTTAGCAAAATGGATGAATTCGGATATATTTTTAGTAAGTTAACAACGAATCCTGCAAACTACTCCGAATAATTAAGAGCCTATTCACATAAGGTGAAATATTAAGAAGCAAGGCTCTTTAGATTAGAAGTGGAGAGGGAGAGGACGTGCACGAACATATTCGGCAACGCTGCGTTCGTTTGGGTGAACTGTTGGTAGAGACAGGTGAAACCGTGCGTGCACTCGCGAAAATGACGGGATTCTCTAAAAGTACTGTACACAAAGATTTGACAGAGCGGCTAAAACAAGTGAATGAACCACTTGCGCTACAAGTACAACAAGTTTTAACCTATAACAAATCGATTCGCCATTTACGCGGTGGTGAAGCAACACGTAAAAAGTGGATTACAAAGCAACAAGAAAAAAGCATTTAGTCTGTTTTTATAACAACTAAATGCTTTTTTTAGTGATTATTACTTTAGATTTTTACCATTTAAAGCCATTATAAAGGAAAATCCTTCCCACAATATTGATGTAATTCAACACTGTATATGATAAAATAACTAAGATAGACATATATAGAATCGTATACATGTTCAAATGGGCGGAAGGAGAATAATGAAACATGTTTTCTAAAGATATTGGGATTGATTTAGGTACTGCAAATGTGCTGATTCATTTAAAAGGCAAAGGGATTGTTTTGAATGAGCCATCTGTAGTAGCAATCGATAAAAAAACAAATAAAGTATTGGCAGTCGGTGAAGAGGCACGTCAGATGGTGGGACGTACACCGGGGAATATTGTCGCAATTCGTCCGTTAAAGGATGGCGTAATTGCAGATTTCGATGTAACAGAAGCGATGTTAAAACATTTTATCAATAAATTGGATGTTAAAGGGTTCTTGTCAAAGCCACGGATTTTAATTTGCTGTCCGACAAATATTACATCGGTAGAGCAAAAAGCAATACGTGAAGCTGCTGAAAAATCAGGCGGCAAAAAAGTTTATTTGGAAGAAGAGCCTAAAGTAGCTGCAATCGGCGCAGGTATGGATATTTTCCAGCCAAGCGGTAATATGGTCGTTGATATCGGTGGAGGTACAACGGATGTAGCAGTATTATCAATGGGCGATATCGTAACGAGCGAATCGATTAAAGTTGCTGGAGATGTATTCGATAATGACATATTGCAATACATAAAGAAAGAATACAAGCTGTTGATCGGTGAACGTACAGCAGAAAATATTAAAACAACAATCGGTACAGTATTCCCTGGTGGACGCGATGATACTATGGATATCCGCGGCCGTGATATGGTTACAGGCTTACCGAGAACAATCGAAATCAATTCAGAAGAGATTGAGCACGCATTACGTGAATCAGTTAGTATGATTGTACAGGCAGCCAAAGACGTACTGGAAAAAACACCACCTGAATTATCGGCCGACATCATTGACCGAGGCGTTATTTTAACAGGCGGCGGTGCGTTACTGCATGGGATTGATCAGCTGTTAATCGAAGAGTTGAAAGTACCTGTATTTGTTGCTGAAAACCCAATGGACTGTGTGGCAGTTGGGACTGGAATTATGCTGGACAATATTGATCGCGCGGTAAATAAATAAGTTATATTACTTATAATTATCAGTTTTTTGCCGATAAATGATAAATACGGCATAATTTGAGGTGAATTGAGTGTTCAAAGGTTTTTATACAGTAGCTACAGGAATGGTTGCACAACAACGTAAAACTGAAATTTTAACGAATAATATGGCCAATGCCAATACACCTGGCTTTAAATCAGACCAAACGACAATTCGTTCTTTCCCGGATATGTTGATGTCGGCAGTAAATTCGACAACAATTCCGACTGAAAACGGGTTTACAGTAAAGAATCTTAATCCGGTTGGTGCGGTGAATGCGGGTGTTTATTTACAGGAAACAATGCCAAACCAAACGCAAGGTCAGATTTATTCAACCGGTTTAAATACAGATATCGCACTTATCAATAGTTCGATGCCCACTGACGAAACATCGGGAAATTCAGGACAAATATTCTTCCGCTTAGAAAATGAATCCGGAACAGAAAGCTATACACGTAACGGGAATTTTACGCTGGACGGGCAGGGGAACTTAGTAAACCCCCAAGGACTATTCGTATTGGATGCAAATGGGGAACGACTGCAATTTGATAACGACAATATTCGCATCAGTTCGGACGGGGCGATTTTTGACGAAAATGATATGCAGATCGGAACATTAGGTGTCGCATTTTCTGAAAACCCTGACGTACTTGTGAAGCGTGACAATGGGTTATTTAATACATTGGATGGTGTCGATCTACCATCTGCCTATGGACAGGCAAATGTACAGTTTTCTATGCAGCAGCAATATTTAGAAGGCTCCAATGTCGATGCTTCTAAAGCAATGACAGATCTATTAACTGCATACCGCGCATTTGAAGCAAACCAAAAAGTGCTGCAGGCCTACGATAAGAGCATGGAAAAAGCAGTTAATGAAATTGGACGAGTTAATTAAACAAGGAATAGCGATTATTTTCATTAGCTGTCGAATTTTCGTATAATTAAGGAGGTGCGGGAAATGTTACGTACAATGGTGAGTGCGACAAATACATTATCTCAACTACAGCATCAGTTGGACACAATCAGTACAAATATCGCAAACAGTAATACAACAGGCTATAAAGCACAGCAGGCAAATTTTACGGAAATGCTGTATCAGCAATTTAATAATGATGAATTAGACCGCACTGTCCGAGATACACCTGTAGGCATTCGTTATGGTGTCGGTGCACAGATCGGATTAATCCAATCAAATCAGACACAGGGATCACTGCAAGTAACAGACCGCGATTTAGATTTTGCATTAACAACAAAGAATCAATATTTTAATGTGTTAATGCAAAGTGAAGAAGGCGATGTGCGAACTGCATATACCCGTAACGGTAGCTTCTATGTTACACAGACAGAACCTGGCATTCTTTCACTTGTAAATAGTGACGGATACCAAGTTGCAGATGCAAATGGACAGCCAATTACATTCCCGGATAATGTAACAGGCTTTACGATGGATTCAGACGGTTCGTTAGTGGCAAGCTATGAAAATGGCACACCGCTAAAGTTCCAGCTTGGAATTTCTGAACTGCAAAAACCAAATGTAATGGAAAAACTGCAAGGCGGGACATATATTGGCTTACCGGAAAATCTGGATGCACTTGGCTTCACGCAAGCGCAAGTACTGACAGATCTGCAAGGTGCCAATCGTCAAGTGGGTATTCAAAAAGGTGCACTTGAAATGTCGAATGTAGATGTATCAAAAGAGATGACAAATTTAATTCAAGCACAGCGTTCATATCAATTTAATACACGTGCGATTACAATTGCAGACCAAATGCTTGGGTTAATTAACGGTATTCGCTAAACGTGCGACATTGTTAAGGAGAAGTTTTATGACGAATGAGTTAGAGACACAGATGGAGCAAAAAGAACCTGTAGCCAAAAAGTCGAGACGCCGCGTAAAGAACGTTTCTGAGCCACCAACGGATCAGCCTGTTGGTAAGGTTCGGCTTCGCCTGATTCCGATCTGGCTACGGATAATAATCGTAATTCTATTATTTTTAGTAGCAGTAATTGTAGGACTGGTTATTGGCTATAGCGTTATAGGGGACGGCGCAGCATCCGATGTTTTAAAGTGGGAAACATGGCAGCATCTTCTCGATATTATAAATGGTAAAGAGTAGAGGGATTGTCGGGAAAGCCATTTCCGAGCAATCCCTTTACAGCGAAAAAGCAAAAATTTAGTTTACTAAATTGAATTGGAGTAAAAAGCCGACTGAAATTCCAGGTTCTTTCTCCAATAATTGCATCGCTTTACCAGAACATACATAAAAATTAACGATTATCTACATAATATTATAGAGGAAACAAGGGGGATTTTTTAATGTTAAACGCAGAGCAAATTCAAAATATTTTACCACATCGCTATCCATTTTTATTAGTTGATCGCATTCTGGAAATCGAAGAAGGAAAGCGCGCACTTGGATTGAAAAATGTATCGATCAACGAAGAATTTTTTAACGGACATTTCCCTGGCTATCCAGTAATGCCTGGTGTCCTAATTGTCGAGGCACTTGCGCAAGTAGGTGGTGTTGCATTATTAAATGCACCAGAATATAAAGGACGTCTAGTATTTTTAACAGGGATTGATAGTTGCCGTTTCAAGCGTCAAGTCGTACCGGGCGATCAGTTGAAGCTTGAAGTGGAATTTTTGAAATTGCGCGGACAAATGGGGAAAGGCCGCGGTACTGCGACAGTAGATGGCGAGCTAGTTTGTGAGTGTGAGATTTTATTTGCAATTGGACCTGTACAGCCAAAATAAGGCGATTTGCAATTGGAACTCAAAGATTATAAAATATAAAGGTTGAAGAAAATCTTTAACTTCTTTAAGCAGAAGTCTCCCAATGAGATAAGATAGGTGTGGGACGATTGCCAGTGTTCACCTTTTATGGGTTTTCATGTGCCTGTAAACAATGAGCGAAGTTTGGCTTTAAACGTAGGAGGTTTTAAAATAGATGTATAAACAACTGTCTTCAGGCGTAAAAATTAGTATTACACGATCAATATCGACGTCGTTTGAAGCTTATTTAGCAAGCATTGGTTGGGATGAAGAAAAATTTTCGATGGAAGACTATATGGCAAGCTGGCAAACGTATTTTAAAGAAAATGCCGCTTGGATTGATAAAATACCGGCAGACATTTTACTTAGCCCTGAATTTCATGAAGAAATTGCTAAGAAAATGGATGAAGTCATTGCTAAAATTTTAAGTGAAGAGCCAACAGAAAAGCAAAAGAAGGAAATTGCTGAATTACAGAAACAATTAGGTACAAATTACAAATTCGACTGTAAAGCAGAAGCCGCTTATGTTGAACAGCTCTTAAAAGATAAATTGAAATAACCGCAATTTTTTGTAGGATAGATCCTTCTTTTCCCGGGCACTATATGTACGATCACACGAAGTGATTGACTCATGATTGCATATGGGAAAGGAGGGAATTTTTTATGCGAAAATCAGCACTACTTGTCGCACTTTCGCTTGGTTCACTGTTATTTCTCTCAGCGTGTAATACAAATGACAACGCTGGAGATGACAATCTAGGAAACGATGTCGAAAACGGTGTTAACGATGTAATGGATGACACACGTGACGTTATTGACGACACGGTTGATACAGTCGATCCAGACACAGATGGGCGTAGCGGTCAAAATGACATGAACGGACAAACAAATGAGAGCACGATTGACAACAATCAGAACTCAAATGTCCCGAATGGTTCAAGCGGACCAAATGGTGATAATGGCGCAACTGCACCAGGAGCTCCATCGGTAAACCAGGAAGATATCATCGAAGACCGTGATGATCGAAAGGATAAAGACCACGTAGATAATCACTAGTCTAAAGAGGGAATCAGTGTTCACTTTATGTGGGCACTGGTTTTTTTAATTTGGCGTGGCGAGTTATTCCTCACTTATACGATATAGGTTTTCAATAAAATTTGGAACACCGCTAATATGAAAAATCGGAAACTTCTCCAAAGATTCATCTAAAATAGCTTGTTGGTTTGCGATGACGACAGCAAAAAACACTGGGATAGTGAATTGCCATTTTCGCAAACATTGTTCCAAAAATAGCTGATGCCGGTAAACTTGATCAAGGGGGTTTCGGAAGTTTTCACGTTTTTCGTTGTGGATGCGGTAAAATTCATACTGCGCGGATTTATAAAATAAAACTCCGGACAGCAGTTTTACTTCAAAAATTACTATAAAATCTGGCGTCATTAAAATAGCGTCTATCTAATGGGAAAAGCCATTATCATTCATGCATTCAAAATTGTAGAAGATATGATGGTCTGTTTTAAAGTAATAATTGGATAGAGCCTGCTTCAACTTCATTTCTCCTGCAAATCCAGCCTCCAAGCGATGAAACTCTTGCTGGATCGCACTTGCTTCCATATCATCGGGCAAAATCCTTTTAGCTAATACTCCTATATATAGATGATGCTGCGATTTATGCATTAATTTCACCTCCCCTTGAATATACGATACAGGGTGAGGAATGACAAATGCTCCGAAAGCGTTAATACTACAAAGAAAACTGAAGTAAATGACCCTTAATAAATCAATTTAAATATCAAAAAACTACTTTCCGTCCTCTTCATTATTTTTCTGTAATGAAGGGCGATTGCGCATTCCTTGGTCAAATGCCTCTAGCAGCTCATCATTTCTTAAACCATCTTCAAGCAGCTGTGCCAATAATAGCTCGGCATATTTTTTGCGCTGAGCTTTTAAACGGCCTTTAATAAGTACCGAAATTTTATCTCCTACTTTTGTAATCGAATGTACGACAACAGCGAATGGGGCAGGCTCGTTGTCCGGTAGCGAAATGATGGCACGCGCATCCAGCACTTCACCAGATGTAACAAACTTTTGGAAAAAATCGTAATATGTATCTGCTGTAAACAATTCTAAAATCCACATTTTATGGCTATTTTCCTGATTAATAATAATGCCGTCTGTTAAAGGAATTTCTTTTATTTCATCGTTTAGTAATAAATCAAAAGCAAGCATTTTAAAGGTTTTCACTTCTAAATCCCTCCTCAATTTTCTTATGTAAAAGTATAACATACAAAAAATGTGAAACTGCCAATTTCAGCAAATTGTAATATTATCTACAAGTCCATTTACATCAGCATTCTCATTAAAATGAGTGAAATACCATATAGGCGAAAAGGTATTTTTGAATCAATATTTTAGCCGGAAAATTCAAATTCGGGTTTTGCTAAAAAAGGCAGGGTTCGGCTATGCTTTAGTTAGTTTTCGAAAGAAAGGAGGTCAATGAATGAATCAAGTTGGGATTGTAGGTCGAACGACGAAAGATTTGGAACTCAGGCACTTATCTGAAGGCAGGGTTCGGGCATACTTTAGCATTGCTACTAACCGTCCTTTCAAAAATAGTGAAGGGAAGGTTGACGCTGACTTTGTGCAATGTGTCGCATGGGGGAGAACTGCTGAGCTGATGGCAAAATATTGCGGGAAAGGCTCGCTCGTCGGCATTAAGGGACGCTTGCAGACAAGGACATATGTGAATCGTGAAAATCAGAAAGTATACACGATGGAAGTCCAAACAGAAGAAGTGCAGTTTTATGCTTTAAAAGCCCCTGGTGAAGCAGGAAAGCTCCAGACAACGCCCCCGATTGCCGAAGATTTCGTGCTTCCAGAACAAGAAATCAAACTCGTGCACCAACCTTAGACTTTTCCCTTTCCAATAAAAAAACTCTCCAGGAGGTGAAATGCCCAAATCTGCTGTTTGACCGCGCAGTAGTAATCATTCTTTCTCACAATCCTATAACAACTGAATAAAGTAGTGAAGTAAGCATAAAAAAGAGTCTACTTCATGGCGTAAAAGTAGACTCTTTCCAATTTATTTTATATTGCCTGTATCAAGAACAAGTAAATCCATGAGTTCTGAATCATCAAGTTCAGTCAACCATTTGCTTGATTGAATTAATTCTTCAGATAGCGCGGATTTCATTGCAATCATTTTATCAATTTTTTCTTCAATCGTCCCGATCGTCACAAACTTATGCACTTGCACAAACTGTGTTTGTCCGATACGGTATGCACGGTCTGTGGCCTGATTTTCGACTGCCGGATTCCACCAACGATCGGCATGGAGCACATGCGTAGCTGCTGTTAAGTTAAGACCTGTTCCGCCAGCTTTAAGCGACAGTAAAAATACAGGGAACTCTCCTGCCTGGAATTGATCGACTAAATTGTCGCGCTGATTTTTTGGCATACTTCCTGTTAAAAACGGTACATCAACATTATAAAGCTCTGTTAAACAATGCTGAATTAAATTACCCATTCCGATATACTGTGTAAAAATTAAGCATTGTTCGCCATTATCTATAATTTCCTTTGTCATTTCAATAATGCGCTTTAGCTTTACAGAACGGGAAATCATTGAATTGGCATCTTCAAAAGGTTCTTTTAAAAACAGGGCAGGGTGGTTGCACAGCT
The DNA here is from genome assembly GCF_023715405.1 of Solibacillus isronensis. Lineage (NCBI taxonomy): Bacteria > Bacillati > Bacillota > Bacilli > Caryophanales > Caryophanaceae > Solibacillus > Solibacillus isronensis. The sequence goes on along the minus strand of NZ_JAMBOC010000001.1, from coordinate 2,187,363 downwards.
GTTTTAATTTATTGAGCATTTTTAAAATACGTCCCTTTTTCTCAAAGCCAGTGAGCTCTTCAAGAGTAGCTAAAGTATCCTGAATATAGCCTTCATAATGTGCTGCTTGCTCAGGTGTAAGAGCACAAAATTCAAGGGATTCCTGTTTATCAGGTAAATTCAGCTGAAGCTCGGGATCGCGTTTTGAACGACGCAATAGGAACGGACGAATTTTCATCCGCAAAACACGTTTATGGGATTCCGACTCTTCACGTTCAATTGGTGTAATAAAGTTTTCGGTAAATCTTGTGAAGCTTCCTAAATAGCCTTTATGGATAAAATCAAAAATGGCCCACAACTCGGAAAGACGATTCTCAACAGGTGTTCCTGTTAATGCAATATGATGCTCGCCTTTTAATTTCCGTATTGCACGGGATTGCAATGTTTGCATATTTTTTATATTCTGCGCTTCATCCAAAGCGACCGTTGCCCAGTCGATAAGCTGTAAGTCATCTGCATCCTGAGTGACCGTACCATATGTCGAAAGGATAACATGCGGCCGCTGTGTTGCAATATAGCTCGTCAAGTCATCGCCTTTTAAACGACGGGGCCCGTAATGTGTATAAACCTCCAGATCAGGAGCAAAACGAGTAAGTTCCTTTTGCCAGTTGCCGACAACCGATGTCGGGCACACAATTAAGGTCGGTTTATCGATTTGCAGAACTGAAACAGTATGGAGCATATACGTAATAAGCTGAACAGTCTTACCAAGTCCCATATCATCTGCCAGACAGGCACCGAATTTCTGGTCACGCATGAAAACAAGCCATTCAAAGCCTTCCTGCTGGTATGGACGTAGCTCGGCATGAAGTTTTACAGGTACAGCTACTTTCGGCAGACCTTTTTTATTTTGCAGCTGCTCGATATACGTCTGCAGGGATTGCTGCATTTCAAATGCAAATAACGGATCATCACGCTCGGCATCATCTTCCATATCGTCTTCTATGGGAGCTGTTAAAGTTTCAGGCAGCTCACGGAACAGTAAATCGCGTACTGTCCAATTTTCTTCCTTTGCCTGATCCATCAGTTCACGCATTTCATTGAGCCATTCTGCATCAATACGGAACCATTCCGTGCCAATACGGACAAATTCACGTTTTTCATCAACGAGTTTCTGGAAGGCTTCAGCGGAAATTTCCTCACCATTCATGGAGAACTGCCATTTGAATGTCAAAATATCGTCCAGTCCTGCAACACTGCGGGCCGACTGGTTATTTGCACTGACACGTACACGCATTTTCGATTGGCGGAGTTCTTTAAGCCAAGCCGGTAAAATCACATCAAAGCCTAAAGCTTGTAACTTAGTAAGTTCGAGACGTAAAAATTCACGTACTTCCTGATCATTGAATTGTGTATGAATAAACTGCGCACTTTCAGCATTTAATTGAATTAAATCAACTATTTGATTTTGCAGCTCTTCAATGTCATTAGCAATCGCACTCCATTTTTTCGGCAGTGCATCCGATATTGGCAGTTTTAGTTTTGATGAAGCAGGTGTCCAATGTTTTGCGGCATTCGGACTAATAAGCACCGTTTCCAACAGCCAGTTTTCTTCATTTTCCTCTGGCTCACTTAAACGCAGTGCTACCTTCACACCATCGAAAACATGGGAAGTTTGCATCGGCCAGCCGCCATTTTGGAAAAATGGAATCAGTGCAAGCGTATCGTCTTTAGAAAGCCCGGCATCCATCAGTTTTTGTTCAACTGCATGCTGTAATAGGTCATTGGAAAATGAAAAGCCTTCTTCTGTTACAGTTACCTGCTGCCAAAGCTTTGGGTCATTCCAAAGCGGCAATGTCGTTTGGATTGTTTGAAAATGATTCACAGTTTCATCATCATACGCAGCGAAATCCAAAAACGGATGACGATTTGCAGGTGACAGAACGTCTAGCAAATGAGATGCCGATATGATTAAATCACGCTCTTCCAATGAAGTGTGCAGACCGTAAAAACTTTGCTCAAATTTGAAAAAGAGTGACGGAGTCCAATTGGCTGTCGGTAAAATTAAATCATTTTTATTGTACGCAGTAGCGCGGAAGTAACCGGGACGCAGCGCTGAAAGCTTTATGCGAAAGACTTGTAGAAAGGGTAGCTTCGTATTAAATAAATATTGCATTGTATCGTTGCGCGGTAAACGCAATGTCACCTCCTATTAGCAAAATACATAATCTAGATGAGTAAATTGCTTTTATTTATCTCTTCTTGCAGTGCACGCAAACGTTTGTACTGCTGCTGCACGGCTTCAATATATGCTGTAAAGTAGTCGAGTTTTCCGGCTTTTTTGGAAGCCGATTTCATGGCACGCCAAATGCGGACTGCCTGCTTATAATTTTGCCGCGATTTCTGCTGAATTTCTTCCATCGCATAAAAATGGTAAAGAGGAAGCGCAGTTTCAGGTGACTGTGCAACAACATCCTTTAAACCGCACTGGTCTAAATAAGGAATCGATGAAGGATATAGCTGATGCAGTGCTACCCACTCGTCCAAACGATTTTGACGCAGTAAATAGTTTGAAAACGACTCAATCCCATATCTGCCAAACGAAGAGTACAGTGCGAGCTCCTCATTTTCACTTAATTGAATTTGACCGTATAAGTGATCGAGTTTACGCGTAAATTTTTGGCGACGAATCGGCAATAAGTTATCCTGCACAAACGTCTGTAAAAAAGGAAGGGCCTTTTTTAAAATAACAGTCGCCTCATCAACAAAGTCTTTCTGTAATGCATATTGGGCTATGTCGATAAACCCTTCCACATTATGTTCACTCATTGTTTCGACTGCTTGTTCCAGTTGTGGCGGGGAACTTAATAAAATATAAAAAATGGATTTTACTACATTCAATTCGATATCTGTGTTGCTATCATCGCTTTGTTCCAAAAGAGCCAGTTCATTTTTTAAGCGCTTTTGTTCATTAAATAGCTTAGTCCAAAATTGCAAATACAATGACAACCGGAATGCTGTTGCTCCTTTTTCGATAAAAAGAATCTCATGGACATTCTTCTGAATTGCATCAAAAAATGGTTCTGTTGCAAACAGCCTTGTTGTTTTACTTAATGTATCAATCGATCGCTGTATTCGGCTTAACGTATTTTCCAAAAAGAACTGAACATAATGATGGCTCAGATCTGTTTTCGTTTTGACTGCGTGTAACAGAAAGTGATTCGAAACAGCGATATCCATAAACAAGTTAAACAGCTCCTGCCATTCCTGCTCATAAGGGCGGTGGCGCTGAAGCTTAGTACGAATATTCTCAATTAAGCCCGATAACGTATACGGCTCCAATGGTTGCGGACCTTTAATTGCATAATTAAGCACTTCGTCAGCCATCATCTGCCAGTTTTCCGGACTGCGCTCTGACGCTAAAGACTGGAGCGGAACGGATCTTTTAGAACGCCAAATAGATAGCCATTGCTGCAGTGAAATAAAGTACTGCGACAGCTTTAAAATAACCGCAAGTTGATGTCGGCACAACTCCTTTTTAGGGCAGCTGCAGCTAATCTGCCGTTCCGGAAAATTAATTGTCACTTCCGCTGTATTGACATCCTGGATTTGGCATACCAGTATTTGACTGAATCTTGAATAGTGCGGTGGCTTGATTGCCTGATTACGGACAGAGAACATGGCGCGTGTCACCAATTCTGCATCTTCATTTGCTGAAGGGAGAAGCTGTTCTTCAAAGGATTGTAATGTATGTTGAATAAAGTCTTTATGTGCATGGGCAATCTCGGAAAAAGATAAACTCAAAACGGGTTTCCCCTCCCTAATAATTAATTGCATTGGAAATTTTAACATCCTTCAAGGTGAAGGAAGAAAAAAAGTCGTTCCTTCCATTATAATACGAATCCGGACAAATCGGTAATGTGAAGAGACATTGAATAAATTTTTTAAGCGAATAGCACTTTTTAAAAGGTTTGAAATGTGGAAAGTGTGGGGAAACTATAAGCAACAGAGAAATTGATTTAATATTCAAGAACACCTGAATGATTGCACCCATATGATAAATGAAATTAGGTCTTATGACTCGGATAAATGCCAACAAAATAAGTGAAGGAGGAATTCCCATGATTCAAGTACAATTTATGAAGCCTTTTTATACAAAAATGACAGGCACGAAATTACGCTTAGTCTTTGCTTATCAATACTTTTCCATTACAAAAGATGAGGAAGTTTTTCATTTTATCCCGATTGAAGGGAAAGAAATGATTATTGACTTAAACTCACTGCAAGTCGAAAACTTATCGGAAGTTTTTGTATTCCAGCGCGGCAACCGCTTCGTGCGTCTCCCCCTGTATCAGCTTTTACTCGTATCAAATGTACATGAGTATTTAATGCCGATAATTGAAAATGTATCAAGTAACGTAACACCATTAAAAAATGAAACGTCACCGGTATTCGATGAGGAAGTGGAAGGAATTGTTCGGGCTTTAGAAGAAAACAACTTATCCCGTCTAATCGATGAAGCGCTCGAATCACGTGATGAAGCATTGTTCCACAATTTAATTGCGGAAAAGGAACGATTAACTGGAGGCTACGCATCGTGAGTGCCCATTTAAACTAAACCCTGTTAGCTAATCTTAGCTAATGGGGTTTTTGCTTATTACCGATCATTTCTCACCAATTAGTATAACAATCCCTTTCAAAGGCAAAATTAATAGGAAACCTTTCATTAAACAGCTTGAATAATAAAAACTATTTCACACGGCGAGCAGAAAGTTGTATACTGTAATGCAGGACTAATTTTCAAGCATTTACAGGCAACCATTTGAACAACCATTCCGTCCTATAAATGAACGGAATTTTGAAACTGTATTAAATGAAGTTATTTAATTTATAAATAACGAATGCAGGCAAAATGCGTGAAACAAATTATACAATAATCAAACAATGAGATATAGCTTTTTTGAAAGTGAAGGAGAAACGATCATGACAAAATCAATCTGTGTCGTTGGATTAGGATACATCGGTTTACCAACGGCGGTAATGTTCGCAAATCACGGCGTAAAGGTACATGGTGTTGATGTGAATCCAGCAGCTGTGAAAAGTATTCAGGATAAACAATTACATATTGAGGAGAACGGTTTACAGGAGCGCCTAGACAAAGCGGTAGATGAAGGCTTTTTAACGGCATCAACGACACCTGTCGCTTCGGATGTGTATATTGTCGCGGTACCGTCACCAATTAATCCGGACAATACAGCGAATTTAGAATATGTTCGTCAAGCAACAGCTTCAATCGTACCTTTCGTGAAAAAGGGCGATTTAGTTATTTTAGAATCAACAGTACCACCAAAAACAGTAGAAAATATAATGCTGCCTGAATTAGTGAAGTCTGGTTTAGAGATCGGGACAGAACTATTTGTAGCCCATTCTCCAGAGCGTGTAATTCCAGGACGGATTTTTGAAGAGCTTGTTAACAATGACCGTATTGTTGGCGGGATTTCACAAAAATCAGCAGAGCTTACAAAAGAACTGTACGAAACATTTGTTAAAGGTACGATTCATTTAACAGATGCGACGACAGCAGAATTAGTAAAAGTAATGGAAAACACATATCGTGACGTGAACATTGCATTTGCGAACGAACTGGCTAAAATGGCTGAAAAATTAGATGTGAACATTTGGGAAGCGATTAAATTTGCGAACTATCACCCACGTGTAAACGTCCATTTCCCAGGACCAGGTGTAGGCGGTCACTGTATCGCGGTCGACCCTTGGTTCCTAGTTGAATTAGGCGGGGAACAAGCCCAAATCATTCATTTATCACGTAACACGAACGATTCAATGCCAAGCTTCACAGCACAAAAAACACAGGCAATTTTAAATAAAAACGGTATTGCAGGTGCAACAGTTGCTGCATTAGGTTTAGCGTTCAAAGGAAATGTAGATGATATGCGTGAAAGCCCATCGACAATCGTAATCGATGAGTTAGAAAAACTAGGCTTAACTGTCGTTTCACATGATCCGCATATTAAGCAAAACAAACATAAAACACAAACACAAAGTATGCAGGAAGCGTTGGAGCAAGCTGATATTTTAGTGTTTCTGACAGACCACAAAGAATTTAAAGAGCTAGATCCGTCAACATTAAACATGAAAAGCAAAATCGTATTCGATACGAAAAACTGCCTAAACCGTGAAGCATGGGAAAAAGCAGGCTTCCAGTTCCACTTACTTGGAGATGCGAAGAACTAAATTATCTTTTAATAAAGATGATAAATTTATTGTACAAGCAAGTTGATTGGAATGTAGGGGAGGCGACTCCAGCGGGAATAGCAAAATTTATTTTGCGACGAAAGCGAAGCGGCAGGAGCACCGACGCCCTCATGTAATGGGGAAGAACTAATATTGTAAACTTGGCAGTGCGTCTAAACGTACTGCCTACTGTTTTTTATAGATGGAAAAAAAGAAGGGAAGACTATATATGAAAGAAACCGTACTCGGCATTCAAGTAAATACCGAAAGCTATGATGAATTACTTCCAAAAGTATTTGATCAAATCGAGAAACAGCAAAAGTCGTTAATTGTAGCTATTAATCCGGAAAAGATTATTAAAGCAAAAGAAGACCCTGCATTAAAAACACTACTTAATAACGCGGAGTTTCAAATTCCGGATGGCATAGGGGTTATTTTGGCTTCGAAAATCCAGAAGGGTCAAATTACATCACGTGTAACAGGTGTAGATATGATGCTGCGTTTATGTGAAGAGGCAGCACAGCGTAAAAAACCTATTTTTCTTTATGGAGGGAAGCCGGGAATTGCAGATCAGGCCGCTAAGAAATTACAAGAACTCTACCCATCTATCCAAATTGCCGGCACACAGGATGGATATGAAAAGGATAATCAAAAAGTCGTGGATAAAATTAATGAAGCGAAACCTGATTTATTGTTTGTAGCAATGGGTTCACCAAAGCAGGAGAATTGGATTAACGCGAACCGTGATCAGCTTCATCCAACAATTTACCAAGGTGTTGGTGGTTCATTTGACGTATTGGCCGGTAATGTGAAAAGAGCACCGGAAGCTTTCCAGAAAGTGGGGATGGAATGGTTTTACCGTTTAATGAAGGAACCGCACCGGATTAAACGCCAAATTGCCTTGCCTTTATTCCTGTTGGAAGTAGCGCGAGGAACAAAGAATAACAAGTAAAGGAAAAAAAATAGTGTAATCTTTGTAATAATTGATTGTTTATTTGTAATGTTAATGATACACTAAATTCAGTAGTGAGATTTCCTCTACGATATATATTAAATTTTAACTTTTCCCTGCAAGGAAAAACTCGGTTGGTAGCCCGAGAAAAAGGCTTTAGCATATAAATGCTAAAGCCTTTTTCTTTTTTTATTTTTGTCGAATTTTAGCGAACCAGTTCTATTAATTCGTATCGTTCATATACTAACTAGGTAGGAAAAAAATCCGTAACATAAATAATAACTATATTACAAAAGTAAAATATTAGTAACAATTGTAATACATAAATTCCGGTTAAAACCTTGGTATTATTGCATTACATATCCATTTAAACTTCTTATTACTGTGTAATAAACCATTAATTACCACTAAATATAGTTATATTTGAATAGTTTTGGAAATTAATTGTCAAAGAAAAAGTTGTTTTTATGAGTATATGTATGTCATAATTAAAGAAATTTGAAGTTATCTGAATATATTTACGGATTCAAATCTTAAAAACTATAAAAACAGGCTATTTCTGGATTTATTGGCAGAAAAAGATTGACATAGTAAATGTATACTACTAGAATTTATGTGTAGTTAGTTTTTCTGCACATATTTCGTGTGGGTAACTAAAATTATTATTTTCACTTATGAGGAGGAAATTTTTCAATGGCTAACCAACCAAAGAAATACAAAAAATTCGTAGCAACAGCTGCGACAGCTACATTAGTAGCATCTGCAATCGTACCAGTTGCATCTGCTGCATCACTATCTGACATCTCAGGTACTCACGAGGAGTATATCACTGCATTAGTAAGTGAAGGTATTATCTCTGGATACCCAGATGGCACTTTCAAGCCTAACAAAGAATTAACTCGTTCTGACGTAGTTAAGTTATTAGGTAAATTCTTAGAAACTAAAGGTTTTGAAGCTGCTGCAGACTACAAAACTCGTCCAGCATTCTCTGACTTAACTACAAAAACTAATGAAGAATTATTAAAATACGCTTCTGTAGTTAAAGAAGCTGGCGTATTCGTAGGTTCTAACGGTAACCTTTTAGCTGGTGACCCAATTACTCGCGAAAACATGGCGATTACTTTAGTACGTACAGTAAATACTGTTTACGATATCAGCTTAGAAGAGTACGTAGCTACTCAAGACTTCAAAGGTGATGTAAATGACTTAACTCAAGCTAAAGCAGAAGCTCGTTCAGCGATTTCTGTATTAGACTTCTATGACATTACTAACCCAGCTGCACCTGCATTCAACCCAAAAGGTAACACAACTCGCGGTCAATTCGCGTCATTCTTACACAAAACAATCAATGCTGACTACACAGCTGTAACTGATGTTGCAAACATTGCTGTATCTGAAATCAAAGCAATTAACTCTACTACTTTAGAAGTTACTTTAGCTGAAGCTCAAACTGATTTAACAGCTGCTGACTTCAAAATCACTGTAAATGATACTGCAGTAACTCCAACTTCAGTTACAGCTGATGCAACAGGCGCTAAATATACAATCGTACATGCTGACTTAGATGGTACAAAAGGTACTGTGTCAGTAAACGGTGTAAAAGCTGACTTCGATTACACAGGTGCTGCTAAGGTTGAGTCAGTAAGTGCAACTAACCTGAAAGAAGTTGTTGTTACTTTCGACGGTACTGTTGATAAATCAAGTGCTAGCGAAGTTGCTAACTATTCACTTTCTGGAACTAATTCTCCAGAAGTAGATTCTGTATCTGTATCTGAGGATGCTAAATCTGTAACTTTAACAGTAAAAAATACATTAACTAATCAAGCTGAATACAAATTATCAATCAGCAATATCAAAGCTGGCGCTAAAGTATTAAATGAAAAAGATTTAGCTTTCAAACCACTTGATAATACTTTACCAACTGTTTCTAAAGTTGAAGCTTTAGGGAACAAAACAGTACGTGTAACTTTCAGTGAGCCAATTAAAGCTGCACAAACTTCTCACTTTACAATTGATGGGAAAGTTGTTGTTGGTTCAATTCAAACAACAGGTAAATCTGTAATCATTAAATTATCTTCTTCTTTAACAGATGGTGAACATACATTAACTGCTGAAGGTATTCAAGATTACAATGACTTTAAAGCTCTTAAAGTTGAAAATAAATTTAATGTAGTTGAAGACAAAACTGCTCCAACTGTAACTTCAGTGGTAAGTGCATCATTTGAAAAAGTAGTGCTTAAGTTCTCTGAACCTGTTGAGCAAGTCTTCGCTTCAAACGTTTACTGGATGCAAGGTGCATCTAAGAAACAAGCTTCAAATGTAAAAGCATTAGCTGATGACACTTATGAGTTTACTTTCGCTGATTCTAATAAACTTGTTTACACTACAGACTTGTATGTAACAAATGTAAAAGATTACTCTGGAAACGTAATTGATAAAGATACTAAAGTTCAAGTAACTCCTGTAATTGATCAAACACGTCCAGAAGTATTAAGTACTACTTTTGTTAAAGATTCAAATAACAAACAAATCGTAATTAAATTCTCTAAATCTTTAGATGCAGATTCTGCTAAAAAAGCAGCTAACTACGTAATTAAAGATAAAGATGGAAAAGTTCAATATATCTCTGGTACAGTTGATGTATCAAAAGATAAAGAAGTTACAATTACATTATTGAACACATTGAAAGACAATCAAGATTATACTTTATCTATTACTGGTGTAAGTGATAACACTACATTGAAAAATGTAATTTTACCTTATTCAACTACATTATCAGTGAAAGATGTTACTGCTCCAACATTTGATAAAGTAACTCGTTTAAATAGCAAACAACTTTACATTGAATTTAGTGAAGCTATGGCTACAAGTGGAGATGGCTCAATCGTTGATTCTGCTAAATACACAATTACTAACACAAGTGTAACTCCAAATAAAACTATTTCACCTGCATCATTCAATGTAACTGGCGATTCAAAAGGAGTTGTTCTAAGCTTTAATGATGATCTTCCTGCTGCTGGAAACATCACAGTTAAAGTACAATTAGTTAAAGACTTAGCAGGTAACTACCTAAGTGGATTACAATCTACTAAAGCTGTAGACACTCCAATTGCTACAAATATTAAATCTGTTACTGCAGTTGCAACTGATAAAGTTGAAGTAGAATTCACTAAAGCAATTCAATCATTAAACCAAGGTGATTTCGAAATCGAAGGTCAACAAATTGCTTATTCAGAATTATCTTCTGATGGCAAAACTGCTACTTTCACATTAAAAGGTGATCTTGCAGAAGATGTAAAAACTGCTTTAGGTGCAAAATTAAAACTTACTGTAGCTACGAGTCCTTCAACAGTTGATATTCTAGGCGAAAAAATCGCTGGCGCAATTGTTCCTCAAGATATTGAAGATGAAATTAGTGCAACTGTTAAGAAAGTTGAAAAAGATGATAATAACGGTAATAAAATCAAGATTACTTTCAACGAAGCAGTTACAGCTACATCAGGCGCTACTACTGACTTCGTTGTAAAAGACAACTTAGGTAAATCTGTGGCAGTTACTGCTGTTACTGCATCTAGCACTGAGTTAGTAATCACTTTAGAAAAAGCGGTTGTTGCTGCAACAGTTTCTGCTAAAGATGTTCGTTTTGTAAAAGACGGTGCAGGTAATACGATTGCTGATATTGATGCAACTACTGTTGAATTAGGTGGAGATACACAACCTCCTACTGCTGCTGATGTTACTAAGTTAACTATAGCTGCTAATCAATTAACTGGAGCTGCTGGCTCAGTTGAAGGTGGAGCTACTGTTAAGATTGTTGCTGATGGAGCTGCTGCTACTACTGCAACTCCTGTAGGAACTGCTACTGCTGCTGCAGATGGAAGCTTTGCTGCTATTACTGGCTTACAAGCAGCGACTGCATATGATGTATATGTAATTGATGCTGCGGGCAATGTATCAGCTAAATTAGATATCACTACAGCAGCTGCTCCTGTAACTCCTTAATAAAAATAAACGAAACGTTATTTCATAAATTCAAATTTATTTGAATGAAAGAAGTGGAACAAACCTCATGATAATGCTTTATTAGCCTCTTCCATGAGGTTTTGTTCTAACTGTTACTTCCAAATAGTGGGTGAAATTCCCGCTCTTGTGAACAGTCATTATACATGTGCCTAATCCTCCTGCATCCAGTGAAACGCTTAATCAGTTGAAGGGATGAAGTCAGGTGAAGTCGTACTCAATTACATGAGGCGGGGCTCCTTAAAAGGTGGCTATGGCTAGGAGACGAATCCATGTTGATCCAGGGTGAGTTAGTGAATACTACGTTGAAGCTAGGGGTTTAGTGTTCATCCTTATTTGTGAAATCAAATAATGGCGATTAGAATAATTGGCTGTTAAACTAGTCGTTCTTATTCCTGAAAAGTGGAAGCCTAAGGTCATCAAAAGTAGGGATAGAAGTAATGGAACGTTTGAAGTCTTGCTAGAAGAGGTGGGTAAGCACCAATGAAGCTAGTAAGATGGCGGCGGGTTCATAGTAGTGTAGATTGCTAGCCGTTTGTATCCATATGGTAATATATGGAGAGGGTAAAACTAGCAGGAGCGAAGGAACCCAGTCAGTAGAAAATTTCTAATAAAACTTATTTCCCCAAAAGTAAGTTTAAAAGATACCAATCATGTAAAAAAACATGATTGGTCTCTTTTGTTGACGGAATAGTTAATTTAACTATTAATAAACTGAGGGAAAAAAATATTGACGGATCGCTGTGTGCGGTGAAAGCCGCCTGCATAGTGAAGGCTCTAAACGAAAGCCGTGATAATGCGGTATAAGTCGAGAATAGCAACGCATTAGGTGTTATACCTGCCGACATATTACAAGGGGGCACCCTAAAAAACGGTGTAGAGTATGGTAATGGTAATGTTAAAATAGCATTTTTTAACCACCATGCTAATAATCCTGGTTGGGCAGATAGATTGCTAATAGTTGGATTACCATATTCTACACACAAAATTTCCGTATCGACAAATTCTTTAGCGGGAGGAAATAGTTTAGCCATCAATTTGAATAATGGTAGACCTGGAATAAATGATGGTGACGGTGGATTTAATTTAGGAATTAATGTTGGTAAAAAACCTCAATTCACTATTACTTTCAAAGATGAGGATGGAAACGAAGTTGAAACGGGTATCTTTACAGCAGAACGTCAAGATGGAAGTGTTTTACAGTAAAAGCTCTTAAATGAGACATTATTAAATGCTTTTTTATTAGTTTATTTAAAATTGTTGTACAAAACATTTTATGAATTTTGAATAAATGGAGAGCTTAATAAAGAAGAAGAGAACTGAGTCTAGTAGTACTCAGTTCTCTTTTTTTTTGGAGAGTTAGTATTTAAATTTAATACTCAAATATATTAACTTTGTAATAAGGTAAGGTTTCTCTGATTATTGAAGGAACTGGAAGAAAAATTATACTTAAGAACTAATATATTAAAAAGAAAATAAGGCAACAAGATGATAGCAAGAATAACAAAGTCCCAACCTTTAATGAGAGGATAGAATAGTAAGAAGTTTACTATTTATTTACAAATAAATAAATAGAATTAATATAGCATTAAAACTAGTTTGTTTACATATAATGTATGGGGAAATAATTTTTGGAAGTGTACTGACGGAACGCCGTATGCGATGAAAGTCGCCTGTACGGTGTAGGCCCGAACCGAAAGCCACAGGTGTACATCACGTGGTATAAGACGGGAATAGCAATTCGATTTTAGATAATTTTAATACAGCAATTAATGATGCTAAAGGGGGAGTTGTTGAGAAGGCGTATACGATTAAAGATGAAATTCCAGACGGTACTGTATTTAATCTTGACGGAAAAACGATCAAGGATTTAACAATAGATTTATCTAAAGTAAAAACTGGAGCAAAAATTAAGCTGTCAGGTTTATTAAAAGGTGGAACTGTCGAAAAATTAAAAATCATTGATAAAAATGGTGTCACTCTAGATATGGATTCAGTATCTATTAAAGATGTAACATTTAAATAAAAGACTACCACTGATACTAAGGTGGAAGGGGGATTATAACCTTTCACCTTAGTTTAATTTTGGAAATCTAACGGAATCTCTTAAGGAGGATTTAAAGAATGAAAAAGGGAAATAAACGTTCTGCTAAATATACAAGTTACGCCATTTTATCTTCGGTTGCTTTTACATCTTTAGTTGGCTCGCCTGCTATCGTAGCTCATGCAGATGTACAATTAACTGGGAATACAAAGATAACTGGTGAGTTAGAAATAAAAAAACAAGTAGAAATTCAAGACAAAACAAGTGAAGCTTTAAAAGATACAAAAGTAATTATTAATCCTGATGAAAAAGCAATAATTGATTTAAAGGATTTAGAGATTGGTAACATTGAAATAAAAAATTCGGTAAATTTAAAAGGAATAAAATTAGAGAACGCAACAATTGTTATTAATTCTGATAATAAAGATAGCCAGATTGATCTAAGGGGTATCACATCTAAAAATATTGTTATTTCTAAAGAAGTTAAAGAAATAGTGGTGGCAGATACTGCACCACTAATTCAATTGGAATCCGGTGTAAAGCCTCCCAAAATCGTAAATAAAGAAAATATAGAATTACCTGGAGCGGTTGAGATCATTAAAACTTTATTGAATAAAGATTTAGGTTTAACTGCTAAAAGTACAGTATCATCGAATGAAAATATTGCAAAAGCTACAGTTACTGAAGAAGGAATTAAAGTTTCAGCTAAAGCTGAAGGAAAAGCTACTATTACAGTAAAAGATAAAGAAAATAAAAATTTGGTAGTTTCAGTAACTGTAAGTAAAGTAAATGGTAATTTTAAAATTGAAACTTCAATAGAACAGCCTAAAGACAATTTCAATTTATCAATTATGCATACAAATGATACACATGCAAGCTTGGATGGAATTGCTAAAACAGTTACAGCTGTTAAAGAAGTAAGAGCACAGAAACCAGATGCTTTATTGTTAAATGCTGGAGATGTATTTTCTGGTACTCTCTACTTTAATGAATTCGAAGGAAAAGCAGATTTAGAATTTATGAATCTGATGAAATATGATGCAATGACATTTGGAAATCATGAATTCGACTTAGGATCAAGCACGGAAGGTCATAAAGCATTAGCTGATTTTATTGCTGGTGCCAACTTCCCGTTTGTTAGTGCAAACGTTAATTTTGAAGCGGATGAGAAATTTCAGGGGTTGTTCAGTGACATTGTTTCAAGTGAACCGAAAAACGGAAAAATTTATAACGGCATTGTAAAAGAGATTAATGGAGAAAAAGTTGGTATCTTCGGATTAACTACAGTAGAAACAGAGGATATTTCCAGCCCGGGCAAAATAACATTCGAAGATTATAAAAAAGCAGCTGAAAAAGCAGTAAAAGCATTTGAAAACATGGGTGTTGACAAAATTATTGCTATTACACATATCGGATATGACGATAATGCGGCTGTAGACAATGATTTAATATTAGCTGCAGAAGTGGAAGGTATCGATGTAATCGTAGGTGGCCACACACATACAGCCCTAAATAAACCAGTTGTTGTTTCAAAAGATGAGACACCAACAATAATTGTACAAACAGGTGCGAACAATAATAACTTAGGTGTACTGGATGTAGAATTTGACAATAAAGGTGTTGTAGTTAAACACGATGGCCAGTTGATAGCGATTGGTTCTCAAGTGGAAGATGCAGATGCTAAATCAATTCTGGCAGAGTACAAAGAAAGAGTAGATTCTGTATCTTCAACAGAAATAGGTGTATCAGCTATTACACCGCTACTAAATCCACGGTCTGGAGATGTAGGTAATACAACTGGAGAAAGTGTTCGTAAAAATGAAACAATACTAGGTAACTTAATCACTGATGGGATGCTTTCGAAAGCAAAAGATTTCACAGGTGATAATGTTATCATGGCTTTACAAAATGGTGGTGGTATTCGTGCTGCAATTGACAAAGGTCCAATTACAGTCGGTGAAGTAATTAAAGTTTTACCTTTTGGTAATACATTGGCTGTAATGAATGTAACTGGTTCCGAGCTTAAAGAAGCATTTGAAATTAGCTTAGGGAATTTACCGGGAGAAAATGGTGGATTCCTTCATGTATCAGGAGCAAAAGTTAAATATGATTCATCAAAATCAAAAGGTGGACGCATAGTTTCAATTGAATACAAATCTACAGATGGAAGATATGTAACTATTCAAGATAATGAAACTTATAAAATTGCAACAAACGCATTTACTGCACAAGGTGGAGATGGGTATACACCATTTGCAAAAGCTTATGCAGAAGGTCGTGTAACAGATCTTGGCTTATCAGACTGGGAAAATTTCCGTGATCATTTAGTATCTCTTAAAGAAGTTGGAATTCCTACTGAAATTGAAGGCCGTATTGTAGATTTAGCTGGTCAACAGAATCCGGGATCAGAAATTCCAGGTGGGGCGATTGAACAAGAAACCTTCTCTGGATCGATAGAAAAATTTAAAGTATATTCTAGCGATGTAACTGTGAATATTAAAGACTTTGATAAATTAGAAAACGCTGTAATTAAAGGGGATTTAACTATTAAAGGTAAGGTAACAGGTGGGTTTACACTTTTAAACATTACAGTTGAAGGTAATCTGAATTATTCAGATTTAGAAGCTAGTTCATATAACTTAAACGGAATCACTGTTGAAGGAAATACAATTTCTTAATTTCATACAAAAGCCTTCTTCTAAAGATGAGGAAGAAGGCTTTGTTTTTCTAATAATAGTCAAGTTTTCTCAACACGAAGGGAGAAAGATTTAATTGTACAAAAAGAAATGGAAAAAGAATGTTAATACATTTATAGCAACAAGTTTAGTAGCAAGTGTTGTAGTACCTGCAACACCAGTTGTCACAAATGCCGAAACATTAGCGACAGATTTAATTATTTCGGAATATATTGAGGGTACTAGTATTAATAAAGCAATTGAATTGTATAATGGGACCGGGAAAACTATTGATTTAAGTTTATATAACTTAGATCTTTACGCAAATAAAGGTGATACAGGTACTCCTACTGAGGGTAAGACAAGTTCGACTGCTAATTTAAAGTTAGATGGAATGCTAGAACATAGTGAGACTTATGTAATCTATAATAGTACAGATGATGCTATTGTCTCTAAAGGAAATAAAAAAGATACAGGGGTTATAAACTTTAATGGGAATGATCAAATTGTTCTAAAAAAAGGAACTGAAATAATTGATTCAATTGGTAAAGTAGGATCTGCTGAAACTTTTGCAAAAGATGTAACATTAGTTAGAAAAAGTAATGTCAAATCCGGTGATACAATTATAAATGATGATGTGGATTTATCTGGAGAATGGATTGCCTATGAGGTTGGTGATTATAGCCATCTTGGACTACATACGATGGATGGCGGAGTAGTAACACCACCCGAAGAATCAAAAGTTGCAGTAGTAACAGCTTCGCAACCTTCATCAACAGTATCAAAGGGGACTACAATAACTTTATCTACTACTACTGATGGAGCGGTTATTTACTACACAACAGATGATTCAAAACCAAGTATTGAAAATGGCAAACTATATAGTGAACCAATAGTAATTGATCAAACAACTACAATTAAAGCGATTGCAGTTGCGGAAGAAATGGAAAATAGTGATGTCACAACTTTCACTTATACTGTGACAAATGAAGAGGATATTCCAACGAT
This sequence comes from Solibacillus isronensis, assembly GCF_023715405.1. Classification (NCBI taxonomy): domain Bacteria; kingdom Bacillati; phylum Bacillota; class Bacilli; order Caryophanales; family Caryophanaceae; genus Solibacillus; species Solibacillus isronensis. Next base: position 2,170,433 of record NZ_JAMBOC010000001.1, on the reverse strand, counting down.
TGCCGAGGTGCGTGGACAGGCTGTAGGAACAACAGTGACAGTGAAAGGAAAAGTTGCAGCTAAGCTGAAAAATACGATTTCCGTTCAAGATGAAACGGGTGGTATTGCTGTTCGACCAACAAGCTTAAATGTTTCTGTAGGCGATGAGGTCACATTGACTGGTAAATTAGCTGATTTCAGAGGACTTTTGCAGTTGGATAGTGCGGCTGTGATTGAAAATGTTACAGGAGGAGAAGGGCCAAATGCGAAAGTCGTGGCAATTGGTGATATTAATGAAAAGCTTGAATCGCAACTTGTAACAGTAAAAAATACAACATTAAGTATTGATTCATCTGGGAACGGTTGGATTAATTATAAAGCTGTAGACGAGCAAGGAAATAATATTTTAATTCGTGATGAAACCGGACAATTGGATTCACTGCGAGCAGATGGTAATTATGAAAGCATTACAGGTATTGTTCAACAATATGATAATGACTATCAAATCATACCGCGTTCATCGGTAGACATTGTAGAGGACAGTGCAACATTAAGACCGGCTGTTGCTTTACCTGGTGCGGGAACTTATATTGGCAAACAAGTAGTAACATTATCTACCCCTACGGCAGGTACAAAGATTTACTATACAGTGGATGGAGATAATCCAACAACTGAAAGTATTGAATATTTGTCACCTATTGAAATTGAAAAAGATACAACTTTAAAAGCGATAGTAGTGAAAGATGGTATCTCGAGCGATGTAACAACATTCGAATATAAAATTACGGATGGTTTACAGATTCATGATATTCAAGGAGCGGGCCATAAAACCTCATTTGAAAATGAGAGTGTAGAAGTACAAGGGATTGTGACATATGAATTTATGTTAAATGGCGCATATTATTACACTATCCAGACGCCAGATGAGTTAGTGGATAACAATCCGTATACATCTGAAGCTATTTTCTTATATGCTGGTACGAAGGCTTGGCCGGTTAAAATTGGGGATTTAGTGAAAGTGACGGGTAAAGTAAGTGAATATGCATATGACGGGTACAGTGACCGCCAAATAACAGATTTAAAAACAACGCAAATTAATGTGCGAAATGACCAGGGCGGAAAAGTGGAAGTAATCGAAAGAGGAGTAGCGCTTCCGGAAGCGATTACATTGGATGAGGCCAATATAAGCTTTACTACAATTGATAATGACCAGTTCACTGTATTTGACCCTGAAGAAGATGCAATCGATTTTTGGGAAAGTATTGAAGGGATGCGTGTGAGTGTTGGTAATGTAAAGGCAGTGTCTCCTCAAGAACATGGGGACTTAATCACAGTGCTTGAGAGTGAGCCAACTAACTCGTTACATGGTGGGGTTTTATATGAGGACGGTAAGACAAATCCTAATCGTATTCAATTCCGTTTGGAACCAAATGGTGCTGCACGTGATTTTGAAGTAGCAACAGGTGATAAATTTAATGGACCTATTACAGGAATTGTAGGCTACTCTTATCAAAACTACAAAATTTATGCTGATTTGAATGATATGAGCCAAAAGCTTGTAAAAGGATCTACTACACCTGAAAAAACTTCACTTAAAAAAGATGAGAAGAAGTTGACGATAGCTTCTTACAATTTGGAAAATTTTTCAAATAATACTGGAGAAACATCAAATGAAAAGGCTAAAAAGCTTGCTCGCGCATTTGTACATGATATGGAAAAGCCAGATATTATCGGTGTAACTGAAGTACAGGATAATAATGGTTCAAGTGCTGGAAATTCTGCAGCTAATCAAAGCTATGAACGCTTAATCAAAGCTATCAAAGATGCAGGTGGCCCGGAATATAAATATTTAAATATTGATCCGGTAAATAATGCAGATGGCGGAGCTCCAAATGCGAATATTCGTGTAGGATTCCTTTATAATCCGGAGCGGGTCGAATTGCCAGAAGGAATTAAAGCAGGAGATGCAACAACTGCTGTAGGATACGAAAATGGCCAATTGACATTAAATCCAGGACGAATAGACCCGAATAATTCAGCATTTAATAGCAGCCGTAAGCCATTAGCAGGACAGTTTACTTTTAATGGTGAGGATGTTATTGCTATTGTAAATCACTGGAATTCAAAATCAGGTGATACACCTTTATTTGGATCCATTCAACCGCCTGTTTATGAAAGTGAAGTACAACGTAAAAAAATTGCTCAAATCGTTTATGGCTTTGTAGCAGACATTAAATCTAAAAATCCGAATGCTAATATTGTATCTGTAGGTGATTTTAACGATTATCAATTTGCAGATGCTTTGAAGATTCATGAAGGTCAGTTAATGACGAACATGATCAACAAAGTAGAAGAAAAGGATCGTTACACTTATCTATATCAAGGGAATTCACAAGTATTGGATCATATTTTAGTTTCTAACAATTTAGTGAAAAACACAGAAATTGATATTCTGCACATTAATGCTGATTTTACAGATATGGCTGGTCGTGCAAGTGATCACGATCCAGTAATGGTACAAATTGACTTAAATGGATTTGGTGATGATACACCAATTTCTGAGCAAAGAGTGTATAGCATCGCTGATTTATCTACTACAAAATTAGTCTTTAATAAAGAAAATGTTAACGTAGACCTTGATGGTGATTCCGTAATAACAAACGGCGTTTTCTTCCATGGACAATATGTGGAACTAAGCGGAGAGGGCTTTGCAGAAAACTCTGTTACAATTAAGCCTGAAAAAGCTGGTGCCATCATTGACTTAAAAGGAACAAAAGTGAAAGAGTTAATTATTGATGGTACAAATGTAAAAGAAATTCGAGGCGCTGAAAATGCAACAATTAAATATGAAAATGGCGCATCGAAAGAACAAATTAAAGTTACTAATTCGGAAGGGGCTCCAATCGGAGACCCTTCTTTTCCATCTAAAGCACCTATAGTAGCATTACCCATTTCTAATAAAGATGTTATGGAAGATGAAGAAATTAGTATTTCTTTATTAGACCATTTTTCAGATCCAAATAATGATACATTAACATTTTCTGCAACAAAAGGTAGCGTTAATGGCGATATCTTAACTTTATCTTTACCAGTTGGTTCGCATATCGTTGGGGTCACTGCAACAGATGGAGAGTTTAGTGTAACAACACAATTTTCAGTAACCGTATCAGCAAAAGGTGAAAATAATGGATACTATGCAGCGGCATCAGGAAAAACGGGTGCGGCATTGAAGAGTACTTTACATGAAATTATTTCTAATCACAAAGTTTTAAGCTATGACCAAGTATGGGAGGCCCTAAGAATTACAGATGAAGACCCAAACAATTCTAACAATGTTCTGCTCTTCTATTCTGGTATTTCGCGCTCTAAATCTTCAAATGGTGGTAATGTAGGCGACTGGAACCGTGAACATGTCTGGGCAAAGTCCCATGGAAACTTTGGAACAAGTAATGGTCCAGGAACAGATATTCATCATCTACGTGCTACCGATATGCAGGTGAATAGTTCAAGAGGAAGCTTGGACTTTGATAACGGTGGAACGAGTGTGAAAAATTGTGAACTTTGCAAACGTGACAGTGATTCATTCGAGCCACCAAACCACGTTAAAGGTGATGTTGCCCGTATGTTATTTTATATGGCGGTACGTTACGAATCAGGTGATCGGGTTGATCTTGAATTAAATGAAAAAGTAAATAACGGAAAAAACCCTTATCATGGAAAATTATCTGTTTTACTAGAATGGCACAAAAATGATCCTGTAGATGAAATTGAAAAAAGACGGAATGAAAAAATCTTCGAAATACAAGGAAATCGTAATCCATTTATCGATAATCCTGAATGGGCAAAGTTAATTTGGAATTGATTTAAAAGGTGCATAAATAAAGGTGAAAAAAGCCTGTGAAATTTTGCGAAGTTTAAAATTTCATAGGCTTTAATTTTATAGATGAAATAGCAATAGGTATTAAATAATTTTAGTATTCAATAATTATTTTAATAAAATCTTCAATATATTAATCAATAAGATATTCTACCTTTATATTAAGTTTTACTAAATAATTAATTATATTTTGATTGCAGTTATATAAGATAAGAATTTATTGAATGGTAAAACATAAAAATTTGTCTTATTCAATTTTAATATAATATATGCGACAGTTAGTATTATATAGGGAAAATAAAAATTATTTATGTTGTAGTTGAAATAGCAGAAAATTCTCTATTAATCAAAAATATCCTTGAAATTGACTATCCATACAATTACAATTAGCAATAAGGAAAGCGCTTAACTAAATTTACATAGGAGGTTTCTATAGGTGGAATTAAAATGGGGAATTTTAAGTGCAGCCAATATTGCATTTGAACAAGTTGTACCTGCTATCAAAAAAAGTCCGACATCCAAAGTAACAGCCATTGCCTCTAAATCAATAACTAAAGTAGAACGTTTTCAAATTCAGACAGCTTATGATTCGTATGAAGAGCTATTAGCAGATGAAAAACTGGATTCAATCTACATCCCATTACCAAATGAGTTACATGCCAAATATGTTGTAAAAGCTTTGGAGGCAGGTAAACATGTATTGGTGGAGAAACCTTTAGCTGTAAATCTTGAACAAGTAGAGGAAGTAATCGCTGCCCAACATGAAACAGAAAAAGTTGTTTTAGAAGCTTTTATGTACCAGCATCATGCGCAGCATAATATTGTTAAGGCATTTATAGACAAAGGAGAGCTCGGGGATATAAAGCATATCAAGGCACATTTTTCATGGCAGATTGAAGATGAAAATGATATTCGCTTAAAGGCTAATTTAGGCGGGGGTGCTTTGAATGATGTTGGTTGTTATTGTATGCATGTAATTACACAAATTTTAAAGTTTCAGCCTAGTCATATCCACTATATTAAAACTGAAGGACAAGATGTGGACTTAACGGGTGTATGTACGATGGTTGACCGGCATGGGGTGACGGCTACTTTTGTTTGTTCTATGAATATGCCATTTTATGATATGTATGAAATCATAGGTACAAAAGGCAGCATACGGGTGGAACACTGCTTTAGACCTGATTTATCCTACGACCATAATGGTCATATTACGATTTTTGATGAAAATCGTAAATTAATAGAAAAACATACAATTGAAGATGATCAATATTTACGTCAAATAGAAGAATTTGAACGCTGTATAAATAATCCGGACCTTGCTAAACAATATTTGGAAGCATCCATTCAAAATATGAAGTATATACAAAAAGCACATGAGTCTTTAAATAGTCGAATACTTACTGCAATGGGGGAATGAAGGAAATGATTTCTGTAGCATTAATCGGGCTAGGAAGGTTAGGGATTAGTCATGTAGAAAATTTACTGAAAATTAGGAATTTTAACTTAAAAGTGGTCTGCGATAATAAGTTGGAAATTGCTCAAGAGGTCGCAATAAAATACGGGATACCTAAATTTACAGAGCGCACTGAAGATATTTTTGAAGATGAAAGTATACAAGCCGTAGTTATCGTTTCATCTACTACAACTCATTTTGAATTAGTAACAGGTGCTTTAAAAGCAGGTAAAGCTGTTTTTGTTGAGAAACCGCTTACCATCGATTTAGAGGAATCTTTGCAGATAGAACAAGTACTGGTTGAGACTAATGGATTTTGCCAAATCGGTTTTATGAGACGCTTTGATTTTGACTATATGGAGGCAAAGCGAGCGATAAATGAGGGAGCGATCGGTCAGCCCATTTATTTTAAAAGTATAAGCCGGGATCCATATGCTCCACCTCTATCCTTTATAGAACGCAGTGGAGGAATTTTTATCGATCTGATGATACATGACATTGATCTGGCACATTACTTGATGGGGACAACCGTTTCAGAGATTGCTGCTTTCGGCAGTATTATAAAATACCCGGATTTCAGTCAGGCGGGAGATGTGGATCAGGCGTTGGCTTTTCTGAAATTTGAAAACGGTTACATTGGAGATTTAGAAGGAAGCCGAAATGCATTTTACGGCTACGATGTAAGAACAGAAGTAATCGGAACAGAAGGGACGCTGTTAATCGGCAGTAACCGGAAGTCCAATGTTCAAATATTAACAGGCAGCGGAAACCGACATGAAATTATTCCAGTGTTTCAGGAACGCTTTACATCCGCTTATGTCAATGAGTTAAGCGCTTTCGCAAATGCGATTGAACAAGGATTACCTTCATTGGCAACTGTGAGTGATAGTATTCGAGCATTAAAAGTAGCTCATGCTGCGACCCAGTCTTTTAAACAGAATGGGGTGCTCATTCCAACAAATGCTTAAAGGAGTGACAGGATGAAACAATCATTATTAGAAGTAAAGCAACTATTCAAAAGCTTCTCGAATAATCATGTTCTAAAAGGGGTCGATTTTAATGTGAAACCTGCAGAAGTACATGTATTACTTGGTGAAAATGGCGCGGGAAAATCAACACTGATAAAGATTTTGACAGGGGCCTATTCATTGGATAAGGGTGAAATTTACTGGGAAGGGCAACCGGTAAAGATTAACACGCCAATTGAAGCAATGGATATCGGAATTGCAACAATTTATCAGGAGTTAAATGTTATCGAGGAATTAACAGTCTATGAAAATATTTTCTTAGGACGGGAAATGAAAAACAGCAGATTCAGTTTGCTTAACCGCAAGCAGATGATTGAAAAAGCAAAGGAATTATTAGTTCGACTCGGTCAAAATCCTCTTTTGGCAACTGAAACATTAGGTAATTTAGGGATGGGTCAGCAGCAACTGGTGGAAATTGCGAAAGCGCTTATTCTGGAGGCCAAACTCATTATTATGGACGAACCGACATCCAGTTTAAGTGGTCGGGAAGTCGAACAGCTCTATAAAATTGTTGATCAGTTGAGAAATGAAGGGATTGCTATTATCTTTATTTCCCACCGTTTGGAAGAAATTCAGCGTTTGGGAGACCGGATTACGATTTTAAGGGATGGTAACTCCATCGACACGGTAGAAGTGGCTACTACTACACCTGATGAATGGATTGAGCTAATGGTAGGGCGTTCATTGGATGAAAAGTTCCCTAAGAAAGATTTTGAACGCGGAGAAGTTGGCTTCAGTTTAAGGGACTTTGTTGTGGAAGCAGGTCAAGAACCGATTAATCTGGATGTTCACTATGGTGAAATTGTCGGGATTTCGGGGTTAGTCGGAGCAGGCCGGACTGAGTTGGCAAGGGCTATATTTAGTGCAGATAAACGGGTTACCGGAAAAATATTGATTAACGGAAAAGAAAAGAAAATTAAAAATCCTCGACAGGCAATTGATGCGGGAATCGCCTTTATTACTGAAGATAGAAAATCGGAAGGACTTTTGCTCGACTTGCCGCTGGATTTAAATGTCTGTCTGGCAAATATGAAGAAGTTTACAGGCAAATCAAGGTTATTGGATTTAAAGGCAATGAAAGAACAGGCAAACAACTATATCCAGGATTTGCAGGTGAGGCCGAATAACATTGAGTTGAATGCCCGACATTTCAGTGGTGGGAATCAGCAGAAGGTTGTTATCGCCAAGTGGCTTTGTACAAATGCCGATATATTTATTTTTGATGAACCGACAAGGGGAATTGATGTTGGGGCAAAAGTTGAAGTATATCGTCTGATGAATACATTGGTCGATGAGGGCAAGATCGTAATCATGATTTCATCGGATCTGCCTGAAATCCTTGGAATGTGTGACCGTGTACTGGTAATGAATACAGGAAAGATTACAGCGGATTTACCAATCGCAGAAGCTACGCAAGAACAAATAATGAAAGCGGCTACAATCGGCTTATAAAGGGGGAAACTGTAATGGAAAAACTAACGGAAATAGGCGGGGAAATTAGTGTTGAAGCTGAGAAAAGCAGGTTTAATTACAAAGGTTTATTAGGTAAATTTGGATCTTTACTGGCGCTCATTCTTTTAATGATTGTCCTAACAACATTGTCGGATAAATTTTTAACAGTAAATAACTTAATGAATATTGCGAGACAGTCAACTGTAAATGCATTACTTGCACTAGGAATGCTGCTGCCGATTTTAACGGCAGGAATCGACTTGTCTGTCGGCTCTATCTTGGCTATTTCGATTATGTCGATGGGATTAGTTTCAGTCACGATGGGGATGCATCCTATTTTAGGGATTCTAGTTTGTTTACTTGTTGGTGCTGGGTTTGGACTTTTAAATGGTGTGCTGTTAACGAAGCTGCGTCTGCCACACCCGTTCATCTCAACGCTGGGAACGATGAATATTGCTAGAGGACTTGCATTAATTATTACCGGAGCAGCACCAATTGCAGGTTTCCCGTTTTTAATTCAGTACTTCGGCAGTGAATATGTGGGGCCAATCCCAGTGAGTTTTGTAGTAGTAATAATTTTCTATTGTCTGTTCCATGTGTTCTTAACAAGATCACAAACCGGACGATACATTTATGCAATCGGAGGCAACAAAGAAGCGGCAAGACTTTCAGGAATTAACGTAGACCGGGTGTTAATTATTGTTTATACATTAAGCGGTTTAATGGCAGGATTAGCCGGATTAATGATGGTAGGACGTGTCAATTCCGCCTTTCCATTAGCTGGATCGGGCTATGAGTTGGATGCCATTGCAGCTGTAATTATTGGAGGAGCAAGTTTCTTCGGCGGTGTCGGAACGGTATGGGGCACATTAGTAGGGGTATTTATCATTGCAGTATTACGGAACGGTTTAAATTTACTGAATGTATCCGCGGATTTCCAGATGGCTGTTATCGGTATTGTAATCATCGCTGCAGTATTTGTTGATGTACTTCGTCAACGCAAATCAAAATCATCTTAAAAAAGGGAGTGCTATTATGAAGAAATTCAATTGGTTATTACTTATCGTATTGGTTGTCGGTGTACTGACAGCTTGTGGGTCAGATGAAACATCAGGTGAAGTTCAAGGAGCTTCAGGTTCAAGTTCGGATGCCAGTGTTGCAGTAGTTTTGAAAACATTATCAAGTCCTTATTGGAAATATGTTGAGGCTGGTGCAAAAAAAGCCGGTCAGGAATTGGGTGTGGATGTAACTGTAGTAGGTCCATCTTCTGAAGCTGAGGTATTGGAACAAGTAAACATGCTGGAAGACCAAATCAGTCAAAATCCAAGTGCCATTTTATTATCTCCCACACAGCCGGATACAATTATTAATGTGGTAAAAGATGCTTCAAGAAATGATATTCCGGTATTATTAATTGATACAGATGCTGATTTTGAGGGTAAGGTTACATTTATCGGAACAGATAATTATACTGCAGGATTTGAAGGCGGAACTGCATTGGCAGCAATGCTGACAAAAGGAGACAAAGTGGCATTGATTTCAGGTGCGTTAGGGAATCCTTCCACAGATGACCGCATTAAAGGTGCTAAAGAGGCATTACAAGAAGCCGGTATGGAGATTGTAGCGGAGCAACCTGCAAACTCTGATAAATCAGAAGCAATGTCCGTAATGGAAAATATCCTTGAAAAACATGGTGATATCAAAGCTGTATTTTCGGCAAATGATGACATGGCATTAGGCGTTTTACGTGCTGTGCAAGCAAAAAAACTTGATGTGAAGATCTTTGGTACCGATGGAACGGAAGAAGCGGTACAATCAATATTAGATGGCGGCTTAACAGGTACAGTCGCTCAAAGTCCATACAATATGGGATATGAAGGCGTCTCAAATGCAATAAAAGCAATCAACGGTGAAAAGGTTGAGGAGCGTATTGATTCAGGGATTGAAATTGTAACAGCAGATTCAGCCCAGGAATTTATGGACTTCTTAAAATCAATTTCAAAGTAAGCAAAGGGTGTGTTGGCTATGGGAAGTACAATTTATGACGTAGCAAAAGAGGCGGGTGTTTCAATCGCCACTGTTTCTAAAGTAGTAAATGGTACCGGCCGGATTAGTGAGAAAACAATTAAGCATGTGAATGAAGTGATGAGGAGGCTGAATTACCAGCCTAGTACAATTGCTTCTGCCTTAACAAGCAAGAGAACCTATACATTAGGCATTATCGTGCCAAATATAGCGAATCCGTTCTTTGGAGAAGTTACACGCATTATTGAAAAATATGCACATGAGTCAGGCTATACAATGATGGTTTGCAGTACGTACAATAATATCGAACTTGAAGTTCAGAATATTCAACTTTTCATGCGACAACAAGTAGACGGCATGATTATTGCTACTGAACAGATTTCTAATGAAATATTAATGGAATTAAATGTAAGAAATGTACCGATTGTAAAGTTTTCAGCTTTTAATGATTCTGAAAGGATGCTCAGTATTTCAACAGACAATTATAAAGGCGGTCAAAAGGCAGCTGCTTATTTATATGAAAATGGACACCGTCATATTTGGATTATAGGTGAGCAGAGCAGATATAGTGAGCAACAAAGGATTGCCGGTTTTAGAGCTTATTTCGCTCAAAAGGGACATGAACTGGATGATTCTGTAATCTATCATTCGGATACAGAATACGAAGACGCAATCGAAATGGTAAAGCAATTGTTAAAGCAGGATAACCTTCCTTCGGCAATATTTGTTACAACGGATATTGTGGCAGTTATCTTAATGAACATTGCGCAGCAAATGGGCATCCGTGTTCCTGAGGATCTCTCGGTTATCGGCTTTGACAACACAATTTTTGCGCAGCTTTATCACCCGCAGCTGACAACCATCGCTCAGCCAGTCAACGCCATGGGACGTTTAGCGGTTGAATCCTTGATAGATACAATTGAAGAAAAGATTACATCACCTTTTCAGTTAACTTATTTTGAACCTAAATTAATTGAACGTGCTACGGTGAAAAAACTGGAGGTTAAAACAGTATGATAACAGTGGGAGTTATTGGAGCGGGTAGAATAGGGCAGTTGCATGTTAACAATTTAAAGCGTATTCCCGACATCCGAATAAAGGCGATCGCCGATGTTCAGAAAAACTTGATTAGTCAGTGGGCAAAGGCTAATGAGATTGATATGGTCACGGATAATCCATTAGATATTATTAATGATCCAGAGATTGATGCGGTACTGATTTGCAGCCCAACTTCTACACATGCCGACCTGATTAAACAGGCGGCAATGGCAAAAAAGCATATCTTTTGTGAAAAGCCAATTAGCTTTTCTGCGCAGGAAACAAAGGAAGCTTTACAAGTGGTAGAAGAGCAAGGGGTTATATTACAAGTAGGGTTTAATCGACGTTTTGATCAGAACTTTAGAACGGTAAGAGAAAAAGTTGAACGTGGCGAAATCGGTCGAGTGCATACTTTAAGAATTACTTCTCGTGATCCTCATCCACCACCGATTGATTATATTAAGACTTCAGGTGGACTGTTTATGGATATGATGATTCATGATTTTGATATGGCACGTTATATCGTTCAATCTGAAATTGTTGAAGTATTTGTTAAAGGTACTACTTTGATTGATGAGCAAATTGCGGAATGCGGTGATATTGATACTGCAATGGTGCTGTTGACGTTTGAAAATGGTGCAATTGGCATCATTGAAAACAGTCGGAAATCTGCCTATGGATACGATCAGCGGTTAGAAGTTTTTGGGGCGGATGGAGCACTGAACGTGGAAAATAACCGTCCAAATAATGTAACAAAGCTAACGGCAAATGGCATCGAAGCGGAAAAACCATATCATTTCTTTTTGGAACGTTATTCACAAGCCTATATTGATGAAATGCTGGAATTTTACAGAACAATTATGATGGGGCTTCCTGTTGTTTGCAGTGGACAGGATGGGTATGCAGCCGAACTTATTGCCGAGGCTTGCAAAGATTCTTTACAGTTTGGGAAAGCGGTTTCTTTGAGAGGAAGTGAAGAGCATGTTACGAATAAATAAAACAACTGATCTTGTGGCAATCGGTCGGGCATGCATAGATCTGAATGCCAATGAGATTCATAGACCGATGGAACAGACGATGACATTTACAAAATATGTAGGTGGTTCACCGGCTAATATTGCTATTGGGTTAGCAAGATTAGGAATGAATGTAGGTTTTATAGGTAAATTAGCAAATGATCAAATGGGACGCTTCATACATCAGTACTTTGTTGAAGAAGGCATTGATACAAAAGGTATTGTGACCGATCACACAGGTGCTGTAACCGGCCTTGCTTTTACGGAAATTATTAGTCCAAGCGAATGCAGTATTTTAATGTACCGTGACAATGTGGCAGATTTACTTTTAAATTCATCAGAAGTAAATGAAGAGCTAATTGCGCAAAGCAAGTGGTTACTTGTATCGGGTACAGCGTTGGCAAAAAGTCCTTCCCGTGAAGCAGTCTTTGTAGCACTGGATTATGCGAAAAAATATGATACGAAAGTTGTCTTTGATTTAGACTACCGCCCATATACTTGGGAATCTGATAGAGAAACAGCTGTTTATTATAATTTAGTAGCTGAAAAATGCCATTTAATTATAGGGACACGTGAAGAATTCGATATGATGGAAGCTTTATTGCAGGAAAGTCATGAGGATGAAGTGACAGCACAGAAGTGGTTTGATTATAGTGCGGATGTTGTCATTATTAAGCATGGCGGTAAAGGCTCCATTGCTTATAGCAAAGAGGGAGAGAAAGTACAAAGTGGCATTTATGAGACAGCTGTATTAAAGACATTCGGGGCAGGAGATTCTTATGCTTCGGCATTTCTGTACCAGTATTTACAAGGTGGTTCGTTGGAGGACAGCATGAAATATGGAAGTGCTTCAGCTTCAATTGTAATTTCAAAACATAGCTGCTCTGATGCAATGCCGACATTAGAGGAATTGGAAAGTAAAATTATGCAAGGAACGTATATCAAATAAAACTAGGGGGTATTTACATGCAAATTTCACAGAATATTCAACAAATCGGTAACTATATTAATGGTGAGTGGGTTGCGCCAAAAAGTGATCGTTACGAAGATGTATTCAATCCAGCGACAGGAGAAGTAATTGCCCGTGTAGCACTTTCTTCAAAAGAGGATGTCGAACTCGCTGTTTCAACAGCAGAAATCGCATTTGGAGACTGGTCAAGAACACCGGTACCAAAACGTGCGCGTATATTATTTAAATATCAGCAATTATTAGTGGAAAACTGGGAAGAGTTAGCGAAGCTAGTAACATTGGAAAACGGTAAATCGTATTCTGAAGCTTACGGTGAAGTACAGCGCGGAATTGAATGTGTTGAGTTTGCGGCTGGAGCCCCAACATTAATGATGGGATCACAATTACCGGATATCGCCTCTAATATTGAATCGGGTATGTACCGCTATCCAATCGGAGTTGTCGGTGGAATTACACCATTCAATTTCCCGATGATGGTTCCTTGCTGGATGTTTCCATTAGCAATTGCTTGCGGTAATACATTCGTTTTAAAACCTTCGGAGCGTACACCATTATTAGCAAGCCGTTTAGCGGAACTGTTAAAAGAAGCAGGATTACCAGACGGTGTTTTCACAATTTTAAACGGTGCGCACGATGTGGTGAACGGTTTACTGGAACATAAATCAGTAAAAGCGATTTCATTTGTGGGATCTCAGCCGGTTGCTGAATATGTATACAAAACTGGAGCGGCAAACTTGAAACGCGTACAAGCTTTGGCAGGTGCTAAGAATCACTCCGTAGTATTAAAGGATGCAAATCTGGACTTCGCAGCAAATGAAATTACAAATGCTGCATTCGGTTCTGCAGGTGAACGTTGTATGGCAGCCGCGGTTGTTGCGGTAGAAGAAAGTATTGCGGATGAATTTGTAGCGAAATTAAAAGAAAAAGCAGATACGATTAAAATTGGAAATGGAATCGAAGACGGTGTGTTTTTAGGACCGATTATTCGTGAGCAGGCTAAAGAACGTACACTTGGATTTATTGAATCAGGTATCGCTCAAGGTGCAACAGTTGTCAGAGATGGACGCGAAGACAAAGAAGCGGCAGGAGAAGGTTACTTCTTGGGACCAACAATTTTTGATCATGTTGGGCAAGAGATGGACATTTGGAAAGAAGAAATCTTTGCCCCGGTATTATCGATTGTTCGAGTAAAAGACCTGGCTCATGCAATTGAAGTAGCGAATGCGAGTACATTAGCCAATGGAGCTTGCTTATATACAAATAGTGCATTAGCTATTCGTGAGTTCCGTGAAAAAATCGATGCAGGGATGTTAGGAATCAATGTAGGTGTACCTGCACCAATGGCATTCTTCCCGTTCTCTGGATATAAAAATTCATTCTATGGAGACTTACATGCGAATGGTAAAGACGGCGTAGAATTTTATACACGTAAAAAGATGGTGACAGCAAGATTTATAGATTAACGAGGTGAAGATAAATGGAAACAATTCGTTTAACCACTGCACAAGCGGTCGTCAAATTTTTGAACGCACAGTATATTTCTTTTGAACAAAAAGAGCAACGTTTCGTACATGGTATTTTCACGATTTTTGGACACGGCAATGTGCTTGGCTTAGGCCAGGCACTTGCTGAAAATCCGGGAGAACTGGTAGTTTATCAAGGTCGTAATGAACAGGGCATGGCGCATGTGGCAACAGGATTTGCAAAGCAGGCATTACGTAAACAGATAATGGCATGTACTTCATCTGTTGGTCCGGGAGCGGCTAACATGGTGACAGCTGCAGCAACAGCGACAGCAAATCAAATTCCGTTATTGCTTTTACCGGGTGATGTCTTTGCAACAAGACAGCCAGATCCGGTCCTGCAGCAAATTGAACAGACATACGATTTATCGATTTCAACAAACGATGCGTTTCGCGCTGTAAGTAAATACTGGGATCGTGTAACACGTCCCGAGCAGCTGATGTCGGCAATGATTAATGCGTTTCGAGTATTGACATCGGTTGAAAATACAGGGGCAGTAACGATTTGTTTACCCCAGGATGTACAAGCAGAAGCATGGGATTTTCCGGCGAGCTTCTTTGAAAAACGGGTTCATGTAATTGACCAGCGCATACCAGCGCAACATCAATTGGAGCAAATCGCTGAAATGATCCGTCAAAGCAAAAAACCGCTAATCATTGCTGGGGGCGGTGTCCGGTATGCAGAGGCTAGTAACGAACTATTGGCTTTTGCAAAGGCGCACCAAATCCCGGTAGCTGAAACACAGGCTGGAAAAAGCGCCATTGTCTCATCGGAACGTTTGAATGTGGGTGGAATCGGCGTTACAGGGAACAGAGTAGCCAATACCCTTGCAAAAGAAGCGGATTTAATTATAGGAATCGGTACACGCTTTACCGATTTTACAACGGGCTCTAAATCACTAGTAGGTCGAACACCACTCATTGCGATTAATGCTTCACCATTCCATGCGCAAAAACTGGATGCAATTCCGGTCATTGCGGATGCGAAACTGGCAATCAAGAAGCTCGGGCAATTGCTAGAAGGATATACCACCCAGCATGATCAGCTTGATATGTATAAGGAACAATGGGAGCAAGAACTGCAGCGTTTAAAAAATCAGACGTATCAGATTGGTGGACAGCTAGAGATTGCCGGTCAGTTGGATGAACAGGTACCGGATTATATCGATACACTGCAGACAACTATGACTCAGACGAGTGCTTTTATGCTGATCAATGAAAAAGTAGATAAAGACGCGATTGTCGTGGGCGCAGCCGGAAGTTTACCTGGAGACATGCAACGTTTATGGAAAACAAATGTCCCGAATACGTATCATATGGAATACGGCTATTCTTGTATGGGGTATGAAGTGGCGGCTGCACTTGGTGCGAAAATTTCCAGCCCTGAACAGGAAGTATATGCAATGGTTGGAGATGGCAGTTTTCAAATGTTACATTCAGAATTTGTAACTTCCCTGCAGGAACAGAAAAAAATCAATATTTTACTGTTTGATAATGCCGGATTTGGCTGTATTAACAATCTACAAATGGGTAATGGTATGCCGAGCTATAAAACAGAGTTTCGCTACCGTGAAGGAAATGATCATCAAGGGGCTGTTATGGCGATTGATTATGCAAAAATTGCAGAAGGCTATGGGGCTAAAACATTTACGGTACACACATTGGAACAGCTGGAAAGTGCACTAGCAGAAAGCAGAAAAAGCAATGTCAGCACATTGATTGATATAAAAGTGCTGCCTAAAACAATGTCCGATGGCTATGACGCATGGTGGCATGTTGGAGTAGCTGAAGTAGCACAGTCAGAAAGTATTCAGCAAGCCTACGAAAATAATGCGCAACAGAAATTAAAGGCAAGAAGTTATTAGGAGGGTAGTAGATGATTGAATTGGGTATTGCGCCAATTGGTTGGACAAATGATGATTTACCTGAGCTAGGCGGCCATATTACATTTGAACAATGTATCAGCGAGATGTCGTTGGCCGGATTTAAAGGTTGTGAAGTCGGCAATAAGTTTCCGCGTGACCCGGAAGAATTGCGGCATTATTTAATACCACGAAATTTGCAAGTTGCGGCCGCTTGGTTTAGCAGCTATTTAACAACAAAGCCGTATGAAGATTCGGCACAGGCATTTATTGAACACCGAGACTTTTTGCATGCGATGGGAGCCAAAGTAATTGTTGTATCTGAGCAGGGTAATAGCATTCAGGGAAATCCATCGATTGCAGTCACTGCAAGCCAGCCTGTATTTACAGAAAAAGAGTGGAACTTATTGATAGATGGATTGGAGAAGCTCGGAGATTTAGCTGCAGAGAAAGGCATGAAAATTGCCTATCATCCCCACATGGGCACAGGTATTCAGACAAACAGGGATATAGCACGCTTAATGGATCATTCAGATTCTCAAAAGGTATCGCTACTTTATGATTGCGGCCATTTGTATTTTGCACGAGAGAACATTTATGAAGTGTTGACCAAATATATGGACCGGATTGTTCATATTCATTTAAAAGATGTACGTGAAGAAATACTGGTACAGGTGGAGCAACAGCAACTAAGCTTCTTGACAGCAGTAAAAGAAGGGGTTTTCACAATACCCGGGGATGGAAAAATCGATTTTACCCCGATTTTCGAAATGATTAAGCAAAGCGATTATTCCGGCTGGATTATTGTGGAGGCGGAACAAGATCCGGCTAAGGCAAATCCGCTGATTTATGCTAAAAATGCAAGACAGTTTATTCATGAACATGCAGGATGGTAGGTGAGGAATAGATGACACTTGTAACAGTAAAAGAGCTTACAGACAAGGCTTATCAAAATGGCTATGCAATTGGCGCATTTAGTGTTGCCTCTACAGAAATGATTAATGGTGCCATTCAGGCGGCAGAGCGTACTAATGCCCCAATTATTCTGCAAATAGCAGAAGTGCGGT
This sequence comes from Solibacillus isronensis, assembly GCF_023715405.1. NCBI lineage: Bacteria > Bacillati > Bacillota > Bacilli > Caryophanales > Caryophanaceae > Solibacillus > Solibacillus isronensis. The sequence continues at coordinate 2,153,140 of NZ_JAMBOC010000001.1, read as the reverse complement.
TAAAGCAAACACCTCTTCATATTATAGGACCTGCCATGGTACAAGCAGCGAAAGAGGCAGCTGTACCGGTAGCGGTTCACCTTGATCATGGATTATCTGAGCCTGTAATAAAGCAGGCATTGGATTTAGGCTTTACTTCCGTAATGTTTGACGGCTCAATGTTTCCTATTGAAGAGAATATCGCCAAGTCACAAAAAATTTCTCGAATGGCCCGCCAATATTCAGCATCATTTGAAGCGGAGATTGGAAAAGTGGGCGGTTCAGAAGATGGTACGGAAGATATTGAAGCACAATTGACGGCTCTTCATGAAGCGAAGCTGTTTCTTAACCAAGTAGATGTAGATGTACTAGCTGTTGCAATCGGCAATAGTCACGGCTTTTATAAAAGTACTACACAAATTCGTTTTGACCATTTGGAAGTATTGCAACAGGCTTTGCAGTATCCATTTGTACTACATGGTGGTTCAGGATTGACGGAGCAAGATTTTCATGTAGCAATTACACAAGGTGTTGCAAAAGTTAATGTAGCAACATCCACATTTCATGCAGCCTTACAAAAAGTAAAGGAACTCGAACCAATGCAAGACTATTACGAGTTACATAATGCTTTAATTGATGGTTCTGCAGAAAATGTGGAAAAGCATATCCATATGTTCAGAAGTGCCGGGAGGGTTCAGTATGTATAAAAAATTAACTCAGGATTTTGGATACATCGCCTTAACAGAAAGGTCCGATCCAGATTCCTTGATGGATATTGGTATTTACCTTTTAAAAGCAGGGGAATCGGTCACATTGCAAGATGAATTATGCGAGATGGCTGTTTTGCCTTTAGAAGCACATGTTGAACTTCAATGGGAAACGCAACAAATAACAGTAAAACGACAAAGTTTATTTGATGAAGAACCCCATTGTCTCCATGTGAGTAAAGATACTATTGTAATTGTGAATGCTATCGAAGACAGTCAAGTACTTGTACAAAAAACCGATAATACATCGAAGTTTGATGCGTACCTTTATAAACCTGAGGAATGCCAAAGTGAGGATGCAGGGGCGGAGGTATGGAATGATACAGCATTCCGAACAATTCGAACAATATTTGATTACACAAACGCGCCATACTCTAATCTTGTGATAGGTGAAGTAATTTCCCATCCTGGAAAATGGTCCAGCTATCCGCCACACGTACATCAACAACCGGAAGTCTATTATTATCGCTTTGACCGACCACAAGGATTTGGTTGTGCGATGATCGGCGAAGAGGCCTACAGAATAGAGGATCATAGTTTTATTACTATACCAGGTAACTTAGACCATCCTCAATCGACAGCACCAGGTTATGCAATGTATTTTTGTTGGATGATTCGTCATTTAGATAACAAACCATGGACTGAACGAATATTCGTAGATGAGCATAAATGGTTATTGGAAGAACAACCATCTATCTGGCCTCATAAAAAATAAAATTAAACAAAAGCAAGCTCTAGATCAATTAGCAAAATGATCTAGAGCTTGCTAGTTTTTAGGGATGTATTAACCTGTCACTAACGGACAACTCTCATCCGCCGCCCACTCATTCAACGACCCATCATAAACTGCCACATTTTCCTGCCCTAATTTATTCAGCAATAATGCGTTCCATGTCGCAGCAATTCCTCCGCCGCAATAAGTAATCACCTTTTTATTTGGATCTAGTGCACCCAATTTTTCAAATGTAGCACGTAGTGTAGCATCATCGTTCAGTAAACGTGTTTCCGGATTTGAATGAGATCCGAAAAAGGCATGCTTGCTTCCGGGGATATGACCAGGGCGCGGGTATGTTGTTGTTTCACCTCGGAAATCTGCCTCTGACAAACTGTTTATCAATACAATATTTTCATCCCCCAAAGCAGCTTTTACATCTTCTTTTGATACAATCAGATGCTCACGGCGTTCTCCTGGAAACGGCGCAGGTTCATAGTTGGAGATTCCTGATTCAGTTGGACGACCATCGAGTTTCCATTTACGGAATCCTCCGTCGAGAACAGCTACATTATCAAAGCCTTCATATTTTAATTGCCAGCGTAAACGTGCCGACCAGTCAGATGCTAATATATCGACATTTACTAATGGGCCGCGGTCATAAATTACTACATAAGTTTCTTCGGTAATTCCTAAAGGTTCCACAGCTTTCAGAAATTGCTCTCTTGTTGCAATTGTAAAAGGTGCCTTTCCTTCAGGGTTAGTAAAGTCTTTCAGTAAATCCGCATAAGCCGCTCCGGGAATATGATCTTCTTTATAAGCTTCGAAACCGGACCATAGCTCTGGAAACCCTTCGCCCTCAGGAATTTTTAAGAACGTTGATGCATCGATTAAGCGTAAGTTTGGGTCTTCCAGTTGTGCCTCCAACCAGTCACCATCCACTACATATGGAATATTTCTCATCATTATCAAGCTCCTTCTATATTATTCTTACTGAATTACTCTGTATAAAATTTACTTTAGCACAAATTATTAGTGAGTTCTATTTGCTGCTTTGTTATATGGGCAAATCTAACATAAGGTAGATGAGCTAGCTGTGATAGTAATGGATATAGAAATTTTATGTAATATATAGAATTAACGATAGATGAAACAGAAATTATTAATGAGAAATAAGACCCTAATTAATATAATAGGAGAAATTACTCTACTAGATATTTCTGAAATTTAATAAAATTTAAATATTGGATAAATATAACTTTCATATTCATTACTATTAAGGATAAAAGTAAGTATTCCTTTATAAGAAAAATTTTTGAAAGCTAGTAAGAATCTATTTAATCTCCCAAGGCAAATCCTCTAATTAAATAAAGAAGGGTTTGCTTTTTTTTGAGATATAAAAAATTATAAGGAGCTAAACAAATGAAAAATAGTGGATTCAATTTCGTTTCCAAAATTGCTTTATCATTTTTACTTGTAATTTCGATGATTCTACCTCACTTTGCAGTTACGAAGGCTGAGACAACAGGTGCTATTGGAGTTGGAGATGCGATCAGTCAGTTTAATCCAGCTTCAGTTAAGCCCGATGTAACAGTAGAGGGTTATATAGTAGGGTTTGCGAAAAGTGAAACCTCTTATGTAGTAGAAGCTGAAACCGATACGAATATTGCTATCGCGGATACACCGGGTGAAACCGATGTAACGAAAATGCTCTACGTTCAATTGCCAAATTCACCTGCTTCAATTAGAGCCGAATTTGGGTTAAAAACGAATCCTGGAAATCTTGGTAAAAAAGTAGTAATAACAGGTTCACTGGAAAAATATTTTGGTAACCATGCAGGATTAAAATCACCTAGTTTCATTCAGTTTGTTGGTAATGATACACCTAATCCAGAAGAGCCGACACAAGTAGCATCTATCAAAGCTTCTCCGACAACAGGCGAAATTTATGCAGGAACAAATGTAACACTATCAACGACTACTCAAAATGCAACGATTTATTACACAACTGATGGTTCTGAACCGACGACAGAAAGCACGGTTTATAATGGATCGACAGGTATTATTGTTGATGAAGCGATGACAATTAAGGCATTCGCGACAGCATCAGACTTGGCCAATAGCGAAGTTGCAACATTTGATTATACGATCAAAACAGCGCCAACAGCTATCTCAATTGAAGAGGCACGCAATAAGGCAATCGGCGAAGAAGTAATCGTTTCGGGAATTGTCACAGCAAAACTAGAAACAGCGACAGCACATATTCAGGACGAAACGGGTGCGGCGATTGCAATTTACCCTGCGGACAGCCTTTCAGCAAATGTGGGAGACTTTGTTTCTGTTCAAGGGAAAGTTGATGAATACAGTGGTCTTAAACAGCTAACGAAGATTACTCTTATTAGTAAATCAGCGGCAACTTTACCAGAGCCACAAGTTGTAACAAGTATTGGAATTGCAGAAGATAATGAATCACGATTAGTAACACTGAAAAATATAGAAATTACCGGGTCTGGCCAAAACTATACGGGAACAGATGCAGCAGGTACATTTGCAATTTATGATAAATTGAGAGATTCAGGTTTAATAAGTGGAAAAACGTACGGGGAAATTACGGGGATTGTTGGCCAATTTACAAACCATCAGCTTCTTCCAATCCGTATTATTGAAGATACCTCAAAAGTACAGAATATCCAAGCTTCACATACAGGTGGCGTAACAGCCGGCACAAATGTAACACTTTCTACAATTACAGAAGGAGCAACAATTTATTACACAGTGGATGGTTCACTACCGACTACAGCAAGCACTGTATATACGGATCCTATTACTGTCAATGATTCGATGACGATTAAAGCTATTGGAGTTAAAGAAGGCATAACGAGCAGCGCGGTTGCAACATTCGTTTATGAAATTATAGATTTGGACAATGCGACAATCAGTGACATTCAAGGGGCAAATCATACTTCGCCATATGCAGGATTACAAGTAAACGATGTAGATGGAGTTGTAACTTTTGTAATTGACGCTTCAAACTTCATTATGCAGGAAAATACATCGTTCGATGGTGTGAAATCAACTGCAATTAAAGTGAACAAGTCATCGCATGGCCTAGCGGTAGGAGATTCAGTGAAAGTAACAGGAACTATAACAGAAGCTGGCGGGAATACGCGTTTAAAAGATACGCAAATCGCTGCTAATGAGATCGAAAAAACAGGTACGGATACTGTTCCTAAAACACTAGTTATCGGTGAAGATTTAATCCCACCGAACAAAATTATCGATAATGACAGTTTTGCAATTTTTGACCCACAAGAAGATGGAATCGATTTTTGGGAGTCCATCGAGTACATGCTTGTGTCATTCCCTGATGCAAGAGTAGTAGGACCGATGTATAACAATGATTCGCCAATCGTCGTTCCTAATACAACAAACAATACATTTAACGATAATGGCGGTTTAAATATCGCTGCTGATGATTACAACCCTGAAAAGATTATGCTGGAAGGAGTATCAGCGAAAAACTATGAATCAGGCGATCGTTTTAATGATGCGCTGATCGGTTTTGTAGAAAACTTCTCTGATGGTTACCGCCTGAATACGAATAAAGTATTCCCGGAAGTAACAAAGGCGAACATTCAGCAAGAAGTAACACATCTTGAACCAGTAGCGGACAAGCTGAATTTGGCATCTTACAATATCGAAAACTTTTCGAATAACAAGGATAATACATCCGATGAAAAAGCTGCAAAAATTGCTTCAACATTTGTAAACAATATGAAGTCGCCGGATATTATTACATTAGTAGAAGTACAAGATAATGACGGTCAAACAGATTCAGGAAATGCCGATGCATCAGAAAGTTACTTGCGATTAATTAACGAAATTAAAGTAGCGGGAGGTCCTCAGTATGACTGGATTGATGTTATGCCGATCAATAATACAAGCGGTGGTGCACCAGGCGGAAATATCCGTGTAGGGTACTTGTATAACCCTGAACGTGTATCACTTGTTGATGGGACAAATGGAACAGGAGAGCAGGCGAATGCATGGACAGAAGAAGGCAGCCTTGCATTGAATCCAGGTTTTGTGAATCCTTCAAAATTTGAAGATACACGTAAACCGATTGCAGCGGAATTTGAATTCCAGGAAGAACGTGTTGTCGTGATTGGTGCACATTTAAATTCTAAAGGTGGGGACGATTCGTTATGGGGTCCAACACAGCCACCGGTTTTAGGATCTGAACCGGAGCGTATTGAGCTTGCACAGGTAATCAATGACTTTATCGATGAAGGTCTTGCAAAAGATCCGGACGTGAACATTGTCGTAGCGGGTGATATGAATGATTTTGAATTTACACCGGCTCTTGAAGCATTAAAAGGCGACGTTTTAACAAATATGGTGGACAAGGCACCTGTGGAAGATCGTTTCAGCTACTACTTCCAAGGGAACAACCAAGTGCTGGATCATATTTTAGTTTCTAACAATCTTGCAGAAGTAACAGAGATTGATATGATTCATATTAATGCGAACTTTACTGAAGCACAGGGCCGTGCATCTGACCACGATCCGGTATTAGTCCAAATTGATTTGAAATCTGGTAAAGAAGAAACACCGGTGCCAATCGTACCGGAAAACGAGTACAATTATAAAAACTATAAAACAGGCAAGTTAATTATGAACCGCCCAAGTATTTCACTTACATTAGGAGAAAATACAGATATTAAAAACGGCATTGCGGTATTTAGTGAATATGCCGAATTCCACGGAACAGGGTTTGCAGACAAAACTGTAACGATCAGTCCGAAAAAAGGAAATGCGATTATTGATTTTAAAGGAACAAAAATCAATCAAATCATTATTGAAGGTAATCATGTAAAAGAAATACGTAATCTGCCCTCCGATGCGAATATTACGTATACAAAAGGGGCATCACCAGAAACAATTGAGTTTAAATAATAGATAACGGGGAGCATCGCCAAATTGGGAAATGGATTTGGTGATGCTTTTTTACTGGTTCATTACATAAATTTCTAACAAGATTGTCATAAATATGTTGCATATGCTGATATGGAATTAGTCCTGCTATGTTATAATACTAGCAATTATATTAAATCAAATATATCTACCTATATTTGGACTAGGAGATTATAATGTTTTCGTTACGAAATTTCATTAAATTAAAATATTTATTCATATTAGTCATTGCCCTTGCCTTTGTACTTTCAACGCTAATCAGTGTTTACAGCAACTACAAAGGAAATATGAAATTAATGCAAGAACAGACACTGGAAAATAATCGGGTATACGCGCTGAAATTAGCGGAAACAGTCGATAAATTTATTGTTAATTCAACAAACACGATGCGTTATAGTGCAGCAGAGATTGCCTATGACTTTGAAAATATAAACAAATTGCAGGATGTAGCAAACCGTCTTTATTTACAAGGCGATACATTTAGTTCTGTTCTCATTGTTGATGCGGAAGGCAATATTATGGTGAATGCACCGCAATCTCTCGGTGAAGCAGGTAAAAAGGTTCCATCCATAAATGGACTGGAAAACTATGATAAACATGAACCTTTTGTTTCAGATCCATATATTTCACCTACAGGACGTAAAGTCATTACCATTTCGATGCCTATTTATGATGAATCGGTAAAATTTAAAGGAGTTTTGAGCGGCACGATTTATCTGTATGACTCCAATATTTTTGAATCGATTCTAGGTGAACATCCTTATGAAAATGGATCTTATGTGTATGTTGTCGATACTCGAGGAAAAATTATTTATCATCCTAGAAAAGAAAGATTAGGGGGAGATGCTTCCAGAAGCGAGGTAGTTGTTCAATTATTAAAAGAAAAACGTGGTGCTTTAGAAGCTGTTAATACATTTGACCAGCCAGTACTCGCAGGGTATAGCCAAAGTGAAAAAACACGGTGGGGGATTATTGTCCAAACACCATATGATGAAGCGCTTAGTATGGTAGGGCAACAAGTGCTAAGTGTGTTTAAAATTGGTTTACCTTTTATTATATTCTCAACAATTGTCGTATTTTTATTGGCCAGCCATATTGTTCGTCCTCTTGAAAAAATAGCGGAAATCACAGAAAACAGTGTGAAAGATCAAGAGATGAAAAAGCTGAAGGAAATCCGGGCCTGGTATTACGAGGTGTATAAAATACAGGAAGCACTCATCAGTAGTTTTTCGGTTTTACATGGGAAAGTGAATACACTGAAAGAAGAAACATCAACAGATTCACTAACAAAGCTATTGAACCGCCATACTTTTGAAAAGAAAATCAAAGTACTAACTGAGAAGCAAAAAGACTATACGCTCGTTATGTTGGATGTAGACTGGTTTAAATCAATAAATGATACGTATGGTCATATTGCAGGGGATGAGGTACTGCAAGTTTTAGCAAGTAAACTAAAAGAATCGTTACAAGAAGATGATTTAGCATGTCGTTTCGGGGGAGAAGAATTTATTCTTGTCTTTACAGAAACAACGATTGAAGATGCTTATGAACGCGTTGAATTGCTTCGGTCAAATGTTCAGCAAATTATTAATCCTGAAGGAGAAGCTCTTACATTTTCTGCTGGTATGGCAAATTATCCGCTACATGGTGACGAACTAAAGGCTATTATTGCAAAAGCCGATGAAGCGTTATACAAAGCGAAAGATAACGGGCGCAATCGTGTAGAAGTCACAAATGCATAATTTAAAAATCCATTCTTCTTTAAAAATTAAGTGGAACTGTTTACTCTACATGGCATTGCTGGGTAGAGTTTTTTTATATTATAGGGATTGAAAAAACTGTACAGAAGAATGGTGAAAATTATTCAAATTTATAAAGGGTGTTCTAGTTAATTGATAAATCACTAAAGAATGGTATGCTAAAATTATACAAAGTTTTTTAAGTGTTAATTAAGCTTTTTTTATGTTTTAATTAGTTTTATTCTGCTTAAGTATAAATTTTGATCAAAATATAGGTGTTTAAAACTTAAAATTATTCTATTCTTTAGGAGAAATGCATGATCTCTTTAAAAAAATATATGAAACTAAAATACTTAATAGTCGCGGTTATTTCCCTCGCCTTTTTTCTTTCTGTAATTGTTAGTACATATTTTAGCTATCAAGGAAATGTGAAGTTTATGGAAGAACAGGCATTGGAAAATAACCGGGTATATGCCTTGAAATTATCTGAAACTATTGACCAATTTATCGGGGATACAAAAAGGGTTATGCGTTATAGTGCAGCAGAAATTGGTGAGGACTTTAATAATATGGAAACCCTGCAACAAGAGGTTAACCGTCTTTATTCGCAGGAAAACACATTTAGTTCTGTCGTTGTTGTAGATGCGAATGCGAATATTTTAGTCAATGCGCCACAAAATCTTGGTCTGGTTGGTAGTAAGGTAACATCAAATGAAGGGCTTGATGTGCTAAAAAGGCGTACGGCTTATATTACCAATCCTTATATGTCGCCGACCGGTCGTGAAATTATTCTTCTTTCCATGCCAGTCTATAATAAAGAAGGCATATTTAAAGGGGTTGTGAACGGGACGATTTATTTGCATGAGTCGGATATTTTTGAAATGGTTTTAGGCCGGCACCCTTATGAAAACGGTTCTTATGTATATGTTGTAGATACAAATGGAAAGATCATTTATCATCCGGATAAAGCACGACTAGGGGAAAATGTCTCACAAAATGAGGTTGTAGAAAATCTGATAAAGGAAAAAAGCGGTGCAAAGGAAATTGTCAATTCTCTTGATCAGCCAATGCTTGCTGGGTATAGCTCCACAGAAAGAACGCGCTGGGGAATTGTAGTTCAAACCCCGTATGATGAAGCAATAAATGCCGTTGGAAAACAAGTATCGGAAGTCTTTGCGCGAGGTTTGCCATTTATTCTTCTCTCAACTATTTTCGTCTTTATACTGGCAACACGTATTGTACGTCCGCTTCAAAGTATGGCGGAAATAGCAGGGAACAGTGCACAGGAGCAGGAGATGAACAAGCTCAAAGACATTCGCGCATGGTATTTTGAAGTGTTTAATATTAGGGAAGCCCTTATTCAAAGCTTTTCAATTTTGCATGGACAAGTTAATACACTTAAAGAAGAATCCTCTACGGATCCGTTAACAAAGCTTTTAAATCGCCGTACTTTTGACAAAATAATTCACTTATGGACCGAACAGCAAAAACCATATACATTAGTCATTTTAGATGTTGATTACTTTAAAAAAGTTAATGATTCCTATGGTCACACTATAGGAGACGAGGTATTGCAATTTATAGCTAGTAAATTAAAAGAAGTTGTTGATGAAGAAGATTTAGCTTGCCGTTATGGTGGGGAAGAATTTATACTCCTGCTTTCTGAAGAGACGGTAGGTAATGCATATAGCCGGTTAGAAGCACTCCGCAAAGAAATTTCCCGACTTATTAGTCCGACAGGGGAAGTAATTACATTCTCAGCCGGAATCGCAAATTATCCGTTGCATGGGGATCAGCCAAAAATTATTTTGGAAAAAGCGGACGCAGCACTATATGAAGCGAAAAAGAACGGGCGAAACCGTGTGGAAGTAACAAATGCATAATTTAAAAATCCAGTCTCTCTAATTAAGAGGGACTGGATTTATTAGTTTAATGGAAATTAATGGTAAAGTAAGGGCTCTTTTTGCTGCTGTACTCCAAGCCTACAATTGCATTTTTATAGGCAGGCTGTAATAAATTATCACGATGACCTTTACTATTCATAAAGCCTTCATGCGCATAAATCACATTGTAGTGACCATACGAAATATTTTCGCCCCAAGTTCTAAGTTCGGATTTGCTCATACCGCCGCTGATCATACGGTCATACGGTGTTGTTCCTGAAAGACCTGTATGAGAGAAATAGTTGTTATCGATCATATCTTTGCTGTGTTTACGTGCAATCGATGCCCATTGCGGTGAATGTGTAAGCGGATTAACCCCTTCAGCAGCACGTGCCTGGTTCATCAGCTCAACCATCAGCTGTTCAGAATGTTTTTGCGTATCCGATATATCACCGTAATAGCCATCTTTATTCACTTCATAGTCTTTATGGACATAAAGGATTGAGCGAATGACATTCTTTTTATGAATATCATAGAAAAACGTTACGTAATAGTCATCTATCAAATAGAAATTATATTCATTGGAAGCAGGTGTATTATAGATTACATTTCCGCGACGCACATCTGCATTTTTCGTTCCGTACTTCGCTTTTACATCGCTTGCATTATTTTTGCCGATTTGCAAATCTTGTGCAGCAAAGAAGCTTTTTCCTTGTTTAGTCATATATCGTGCAACTATCTTATTGTTGTCGACACCTTCTAATTCAAAGTCCAGATTTTTGCCTGTTTGTTTCCAAGCGAAGTCATATTCACTATTGTAATTTGCTATAGCTGTATCGGATTTTTCAGCAGTTGGAGGTGTTGGTTCGCTGATTACTTCACCGGTCGTTTTGAAACTGAGTGCCCGATATAGGAATGTTGCCATTTGTGCACTTGTGACATTATTATTCGGTAAAAACTGATTTTTTTCATTGCCGGTCGTAATACCGTGGCTCGCTAAAATATTTACATAGTCATAGTACCAGCTGGATTTTGAGACGTCTTTAAAGCTGACTGTCGTACCGCCGTTTAATTTCAGGCTTTCTACTAATATCTTTGACAGATGTGAGCGTTTTACTGACTGATCCGGATTGAAATTGCCGTATTCATCCCCATCAAAAATGCCTGATTCATATGCCCAAATAGTCTCTTGTGTAAAAGGAGTGGAGTTCGTTACATCTTTAAACTTTCCATCATAAGAACGAACTTTTGGAATGGAAAGGGCCGAATCGCTTGAAAGAATCGTCTGGAGAATTTTTGATGCTTCTGCGCGTGAAACAGGTTTACTGAAATTAAATTGGTTGCCGGATTTATAATCATACACATTTAAGTTATTTAAATATTGGATAGCTTCCGTATGGGAATTATGGCTGTTTTCTACATCATAAAACGTCTTTTTCGCAAAGACGTCATCACTTGCAACAAATAATGCGGAAGCGAACAGAGTAGTAGCTATGAAACTTTTTGTAATTCTTTTTTTCATTTGTTTCGACTCCTTTAGTAAAATTCTATATTCCGTGTCTATTATTTTTTGTCTTTACCCGTACTGAAAGACAACAAAACACGGTGTTATGTATCATAATAAAACGGCGGGAAGAGCATGTTCCCGCCGTTTCATATTTTATTTAATTAAATACCAAAGAGCATCTTTCCATGTCGCATCAACATATGTCCATTCAAACGTATGTAATGGGTACGGTCTGAATGTAGGGGCGAACAGATTCTTTTCGTCGCCGTCAATAAAGATTTGCTGTGGTGCGATAGGAGCTGTAAATACAGCCGTGTCCTCTAAATCTTCATCTTTAGCAGCGTCCTCTTTCTTGGAATCTTCCAGCTCAACAGTTTGGATGCGCGGTTCAGTAACTATGGCATCCTCTTCAAGGCTTGCTTCTTTGATAATTTCCTCAATCGGTTCGCCATACATGAACTCTTCTTGTTTTATTTCCGCTTTATGCTTGAATAGTAGGTCAACCGGTTCTAATCTTGTTTTCCCATCTTCTCCTACTGTATAAATAAGGTTTCCTGAATTGTCTTGTTCATATTTTACAAGCCAATCCTCGTTTACTTGGAAGCTGTCATTTGCTTCAAATGTCGTAATTGTCGCATCGGCAAGTATACCAATCGGTGTTTCTGTTAACATGTCAGTTGGTTCGATGCTAACTTCATAGACCGTATCATCCGGCTTTACTTTATCGTTCTTTTTCATTTCATTAAACGCAATGGAATCACGTGCTGGTATTTGCTGTTTCTCCAGTACATCTCCATCAATGACCAGTTCATCTTCTTTGCCTTCATTCAAAATAACAGAAGCCTTTTGACCGATTTCGACTTCCTTCCAGTTTTCATGTTCAACATAGGCAACAAACTTCTTTTCTAGTGATTGAATTTGGAAAATAATCGAATCGCCTTCAAGAACAATTTCCTTAATAATTCCGTCTACTGGTGTAGTCAAAGAATTGTTGTTACTTAACTGGGAAATCATACTGTCCAAAATGCTAATTTGACGCTCCGTTTCCGCAATGGAACGTTGAATAATCGCAATACCTTCTGCTGTTGGCGTGCTTTGTTCAATACCCAGCTCCAGTGTTAAATTAATATTCCATAATTCATTATCGCCAAGTGTTGTTGAGTCTGTTGCTGTACTCGGTGAGGAAGAACTGTTTTCGGATTGTAAGTCTGAAACAATTCTTTCCAATTCTGATAGCTCGTTTTCATAAGCGTCGCGATCTGTCTCAAGACGTGAAATTTCACGTTCAGCTTCTTCCGGTTTATAAATGGCAAGCTCCGTTAACAGGCTAACACTTTGTCCTTGTGTAACGAGCACCTCGCTAATTGATTGTACAGGCGCTGCGATGAAATGTTCCTGCTTCGCTGCAACAACAGCATCCGTTTCCAGAACTTTTTCATGATAATCGGCTACTGCAAACTGCACATTGTTAATATAGTAGTTTTTCATAATAATATCATTGTCTTTTAACAGTAAATAACCATTCACTAAAACAAACACTAAGGCAACTGCGCTAAATATCTTTACTTTTTTTGTCATACGCATTACAGACCAAGCCACCCTTCGATCCAAGTTAAAACAGGAAGAATGCTATATAACGCAACAAGTGATGCCAATACGATTTGAATAAGTATTAACTTAAACAGCAACGCTTTCGGTCGATCTGTCCAATTCGATAAAAATATGTATTGAATCCATACCGCTATTATCGATGCGACTGTTAACTGATTCAGGAAGAACAATAAATAGTCATGATAATATACGTATGCCATCATAGGTGCCAATGAAAACATAGTGAACTGTGTAGAATATCCTGCTATTGCAAAGATAATCACCGTCAGCAGTTTTTCAAGAACAATGAAAAAGATGACATATAGCTGTATCTTTCGAATCCAGCCGTAATCGATATTTGTCAATAAATGAATCAAATATGTAATGACATAATAATGAATGATAAAAAATAAAATACCTGCCGGAATCGCACCGATTAATGACATCAGTCGAGCGAAACTATATAAATCTCCTTCACCATTTACCAGCAATGCTGTTAAGTCGGTTGTATTCATCCCCCAGAAGTTGCGGACTATAAAAAACAGTAAAGTAAAACCAAAAATAGCCAGCAAAATTTTCCGATACCCTATAAGTCTTTGATCTTCGCTACGTTCAATATTATGTATGAGTTGCGATGGGTGTGAAAGATGATGCCAAAACTTGTACTCGAACATAAATTCACCTCAATATTTTTATTAACATATGCTTAATACCCTAATTTGGAGTAAATAACACATATATTAACAGTGTAATAGAAAATATAGTTTCATTATAAACCTTATTGCAAAGTAAGTGTAAAAAGTATGTAAATTATGAGAAATAGGCTATATGAAGCGAGAGAGAAGTGCTACTTTTAGAAAAGGTAAAGATTAAATACAGAAGAGTACACTAAAAAAGAGACTTAAGGAGTTAGCAATGAATTCTATGAAGCAAAATCGAATCAAATCACTTCTCGAAATATTTTTGGTTTCAACACGATTAGGGCTGACATCCTTTGGGGGACCGACTGCTCATCTAGGATATTTTCATGAAGAATATGTACGAAGAAGAAAGTGGATAGATGAAAAAAGCTATGCGGATTTAGTTGCGCTTTGTCAGTTTCTGCCCGGGCCTTCGAGCAGCCAAGTGGGAATCGGCATTGGAATTATGCGCGCTGGAATACTGGGGGGAATTACATCATTTATAGGGTTTACATTTCCCTCGGTTGTAGCACTTATTGCATTTGCATTACTCATGACAGGGTTTGATGTCGGAAATGCGGGGTGGATTCATGGTTTGAAAATTGTGGCGGTAGCGATTGTTGCACATGCCATTATAGGAATGGCTAAAAGTCTGACACCCGACCTGAAAAGGAAGGCAATAGCCATTTTTGCTTTGCTTGTGACACTTCTTTGGCAAACTGCTTTTAGTCAAGTCGGGGTAATTTTGATTGCCGCATGTATAGGGTACTTTTTGCTGAAACAAAAGAATGAGGGGGCAGGGGTGCAGGCGCACTTTCCTGTTTCTAAACGGGTTGGAGGGTTTTGCCTTCTATTGTTTGTTAGTTTATTGGTAGCTTTGCCTTTGTTGAAAGAGGCGACAGGTTCTTATTGGTTAGCAATGGTTGATAGTTTTTACCGCTCAGGCTCTTTCGTTTTTGGCGGGGGACATGTAGTGCTGCCATTACTGGAAAAGGAATTTGTCCCAACAGGCTGGATGAGCGAAGAAGCATTTTTATCGGGGTATGGTGTTACACAGGCAGTACCAGGTCCTCTCTTTACATTTGCCGCTTATTTAGGGACGGTCATGAATGGCTGGCAAGGTGGAGTAGTCGCGACAGTAGCAATTTTTTTACCGGCGTTTCTTTTAGTAATTGGTGCACTGCCGTTTTGGGATCAACTACGTAACCATCCGAAAATTACAGGTGCCATCATGGGTGTGAATGCAGCTGTTATTGGGCTTTTAATTGCTGCGTTATATACTCCAATCTGGACTAGTTCTATATTGGAGGCGAAGGATTTTGGGTTAGCCGTTGTGTTATTCAGCATGCTAGCTTACTGGAAAATGCCGCCTTGGATTGTCGTTGTTACCGGGGCGGTAGTAGGATTAGTACTTTTATAGAATTGTGAAGCTGTCTCTAGCGTTAGAGATGGCTTTTTTCATTTTTATTTGGCGAGATTCTACTTTAAACGTATTTTGTTCTACTTGTTATGGAAAACTTTCTACTTCTTTAACTAGATCTTCTACATTTCTTCAATAACTTCCACATCAGCTCAAATATTCTACTTTCATATAAGCGAGAAGTACACTACTGAAAAAATATTGGAATTGTAGTTCTATATTTGTAATTAATATACTAATTAGGAAGTCATAAAAGTACCATTTTAATACCATTTTACACAATTCGGAAAATATAAAAGTTATATTTCAAAACTAATTATTACCATGCGAATTAATTATTACCAAATAATAATACTTAAAGTTCTGAAAACTAAAGCATTGGTAATATTAGTAATGGTGGGTTTCCTTTATATTTCCTAAATTAGCATTGACATTAAAAAATCTTACTAATATACTTAAAATTGTTATCGTAATATACGAGACAACATTTGTTGAAATGATAAAAAAATGTTTTTATTGGAGGAAATCATTCTATGGCTAACCAACCTAAGAAATATACTAAATTCGTAGCAGCTGCTGCTACAGCTACTCTTGTAGCATCTGCAATCGTTCCTGTGGCTTCTGCTGCTGGCTTTTCTGACGTAGCAGACACAAACTCACATGCTGTTAACATTAACGCATTAGCTGAAGCTGGCATCATCGGAGGATATCCAGATGGCACTTTCAAACCAAACCAAGAATTAACTCGTGGTCAAGTTGTTAAAATGTTAGGTAAATGGGTAGAAAAACAAGGTTTTGAAATCCCAGCTGACTATGCAACTAAAGCTCGTTTCACTGACTTAGCTGCAGACGCTAAAGACCAAGAATTAGTAAAATATGCTGCATTAGTATTCGACACTGGCGTCTTCGCTGGTTCTAACGGTGCATTAAACGCTGGTGGCAAAATCACTCGCGAAAACATGGCTCTAGTATTAGACCGCGCTTTCAAAGCAATCAACGACACTACATTAGTAGAAGTTGCTGCTGAAATCGAAGACGTTAAAGTTGCTGACTTAAACACAGCTAAAGCTGAAGCTCGTGAAGCTATCCAAGCATTACGTAACTTAGGTATTTCTGGTGTTGAAAACTTCATGCCTAAAAACTCAGTAACTCGTGCTCAATTCGCTTCATTCTTAAACAAAACAATTAACACTGATGCAGTTGTTGAATTAACTGTTAAAGAAGCAAAAGCTGTAGATGCTAACACTGTTGAAGTAACTTTATCTGATGATAAAAAACACACAATTAAATTAGAAAAAGCTTTAGAAGCTAACGTAGCAACTGAAGTAACTTTCAAAATTGAAGAAAAAGAATACACTGCTACAGTAACTTATGTAGTTGAAGCTCCAGTAGTTAAAGCGCTAAACGCTGCACAAGTTGAAGTAACTTTCGGTGAAGCTGTTGATAAAGCAACTGTAATTGGTGATAAAGATGTTGTTAAAAATGTAACTTTAACTTCTTTAGATGATAAAAAGGTTACTGAAACTAAAGCTGTGTTATCAAAAGACGGCAAAATCCTTACTATTACTGCATTAAATGGTCAAGTATTCGAAGGTCGTTATGATATTAAAATTGAAAATGTAAAAAATACGGCTGGTAAAGAAATTGAAAAATTCGAAGCTAAAAACATGGACTTCGGTAAAGACAAAACTGCTCCAGTAATTACTGGTACTGAGAAAGTAAATGCTACTCAAGTTAAAGTTAACTTCTCTGAACCATTAAAATCAATCGGTAACTGGACATTTGCTGACGCTGAAGGTAAAACAGTAAATGTTAAAGCTGAAGCTTCAGGTGATGCTGCTGTTCTTTTCACTATCGATGATGCAAAAGTTAAAGCAGGTGCGGAAATTACTGCTACAGTAATCGGCGCTACTGACATTGTTGGCAACTTAGTTAGCCCTAACCCAACTTCAGTAACTTTCACTAAAGGTGATAAAGATGGAGTTGCTCCAGTAGTTTCTTCTGTTACTGCAACAGGTTTAGACAAAGTAGAAGTAAAATTCTCTGAAGAAGTTCTAGGATTCTCAAAAGACAACGTTAAAATTGCTGGTGCAACAGTAACAGTTAAACAAGACGAAAATGATTCAACTAAATATGTTGTAACTTTAGATAAAGCATTAACAGAAGGGTTACACAAAGTTGATATTACAACTGATAACGTAACTGATTTATCTGGTGAAGCTCTAACTGCATTCTCTAAATTAGTAGAATTCAAAGCAGATAAAGTTGCTCCTAAATTTGTTAAATCTGAAGTAGTAGTTGACGAAGCAACTAAAGAAGAAAAATTAGTACTTTCTTTTGATAAAGAAGTAACTGAAACTTCTTTAGAAAATGCAACAGTTACGGAATTAAACAAAGATTATGTAACTACTTCAGGTGCATTTACTGGTAAATTAACTCCAAATGCAAAAGATAAAACTAAGTTAGAAGTTGCATTAAAGGATGTTAAATTTAAAGTTGGAGATAAAGAAGCTGTAGCATTAGCTAAAGATGCAACTTATACAGTGAAATTTGCTAAAGGTGCAGTAGCAGATACTAACACAACTGCTAACACTTCTGAAGCATTCACAGTATCTTTCAAACGCGGTGTTGACGGTGTTGTAACAACTACTGATAAACCAGTAGCAAAAGTAACGGCTACAGACAGCAACACAATTACTGTTGAATTCGACAAAGCAGTAGAAGGTTCTTCGGCAACTAAAGTTGAAAACTATGCAATCGCTGGCTTAACAATCGAATCTGCAATCTTAAAAAATGATGCAGCAGGTGTAGCAAATACTGTTGTATTAACTTTAGCTAAAGGTACTAACAAATTAGACGGTGCTCGTGATTTAACAATTGCTAACGTAGCTGCTAAAAACGGTGCAGTAATGGAAACAACTACTAAAACTCTTACATTGAAAGAAAATGTTGCTCCAACTGTTCAAACAGCTAAATTCACAAACACTAAAGATGGTTTAGTAAATGAAATTACACTTACTTTCTCTGAAGCAGTAACTTTAGATGCAGATGCTTTCCAAGTATTTGTTGGTACTGAAACTAATGCTGTAGAAACAACTTCTAGTGTTGCTGATAAAGCAGTTAAAGAAGTTAAAATTGAATTGACTAAAGGCTTAACTACAGAACAAATTGCAAAAACAATTACTGTAAAATTAGCTACTGATAAAAAAGTTAAAGATGCCAACGAAAATGCATTAGAATTAACTTCTATCCAAGCTATTCAATAATAACTATTCATTTTCTTAAATGAATTACAATTAAAACTAAGCTCCTATCTAATCGGAATTCTTCCGATTAGATAGGAGCTTTTTGTTTATGTAAGGAATTACATTGCTAGAAAATTTGTAATAAACAAGGAAAAATTATACAATATTTCCTGTGGAGGGATGCACATGCATTTTTTTAACCAATTAAAAGTGAATGGATGTTTGCTAGAGGTACAAGGTTATTTTCAGTCTAAAATAAATGTCCTGGAAATTCAGTGCAAAGAAGTATTGCCGTTGTTTAGAAATTGGAAATATGAAGAAGTGCTTGTTGAAGAATTTGCTTTAATTGATAATGATCAAACGGTTTATTCAGATAGCTCTCCTTTGGTTATAGCAGAAGTTTGTCATAATCAAATAAAGTTATTACATATATAAAACTATCATCTTAAATTGGGGGAGTTACATATGAAAGTTCATACTAAATTTCTAGCATCTGCAACAGCAGCTGTTCTAGCAGCAACGGCGATTGTTCCAGCAGCTAGTGCCGCATCGTTTACAGATATTAAAGGCAGCGGGCACGAAAATGCGATTACGATTTTATCAGAACAGGGTATTATCGGGGGGTATCCCGATGGTACGTTTAAACCGAATCAAAACTTGACGCGTTCAGATGTTGTAAAACTATTAGGGAAATATTTAGTTTCTTTAGGTCATGAAGTTCCGAAAGATTATAAAACGAAAATGCGCTTTACAGATTTAACGGCGAAATCACAGGATGAGTTATTACAGTATGCGGCATTAGTAAAGGATGTTGGAGTTTTCCAAGGAAGTAACGGGGCACTTATGCACCGTGACCAGTTACGCCGTGACCAGATGGCGACTGTTTTAGTACGCGCATTTAAAGTGATCAATAAATTTGATTATGTGGAAGCAATGAAAGAAACTGACTATAAATCGAATATCAGTGATTTAAACAGAACAACTAAGGAGCACCAGGAGTCAATTGAAACACTGGCTTACTATGCGGTGACAAAGCAAAAAACATTTAATCCGAAAGATCCGACAAAGCGTGGTCAATTCGCAACATTCCTTTATAATATGCTGCAAATTGAAGTACCGAAGCCTGAACCGGAAAAGCCGGTGTTAACAGTAAAAAAAGTAGAAGTACAAGCAGCTGACAAGCTGCGTGTTACGCTTTCTGACGATAAGGCGTATATTGTGACATTAAAAACACCATTAGTGGAAAATGTGGAAACTGACGTTACTTTTGATGTTAACGAACAAACTTTTACTACTAAAGTGAAGTTTGAAGTGCCGGATTTGAAAATCTCTTCTATTACAAACCCAAACGGCGGACAACTTGCGATTACATTTAATCAGCCTGTTAAACTGGGTACAGAGTTAAATACGGCAGCCATTAATAAACTTGTTGCGATGACTGGTGTCGATCGTCTTGGACAAGTACAATTGTCAAAAGGACAATTAAGTGAAGATAAGCGTACATTGACGGTGACAATTAATGCAACTGCCGGACTTGAAGGACGCTACCGTGTCGTAGTTGACGGCATTGAATCAGCAACATCGAAAAAGCTTGTTAAATATGATGATATTGCAACATTCGTGCCTGATAAAACATCACCGGGCGTTTTGAAAGTAGAAAATGTTTCGGCTACTAAAGTAAAAGTGATTTTTACAGAACCGGTTACAAATCCGATTGGAGTAACTCAATTTAAACTAGCAGATGGTTCGGTTGTTTCGGGTATTCAAGGGACAATTGAAAAAAATGCGACAGAAGTTATTTACGATTTATCTGCAGCTACAGCAAAAGGACATGTTTTAGCACCAGGTACGTCCATTGCCATTACTTTTGGAACAATCATCGATATTTCAAACAATCTTTCTTCGCCAAACCCGTTAACAACATATATTACAAAAGGGGATAAAGATGGGGTTGTACCAACTTTAACGAATGTTACACAAATGGGCGCGAAAAAGTTCAAGTTAACATTCTCTGAGGAAATTCGTACAATTGTGCCGGCAGATATTACGATTGCCCAAAATACTTATTCACCAGGCATTACGAGTATTGTGAAAGATAAAGACGATGCTAATTCCTATATTGTTACGACAAATGGTTCGTTAAATGGCTATACTACAATATCGACAACGCCTAAACGGTATATTACCGATGTTTCCGGTGAAGTGAATGTATTTTCAACAGCCTACAACTTTGTAGCAGATACGACGATTCCATCTGTTGTTAGTGCAAATGTTGTGAAAGATAAAGGAATCGAGTATTTAGAGTTTACATTTGACCGTAATGTAGAAGCTGCGGCATTTGCACAGGTGACGCTGGCCGGAAGTTATATTTTAAACGGGTATACGTATCCGTTAGCAAATAATTTGATCGGACAGGTTGAAAAATCAACAACAAACGACAAAACAATCCGCGTTCGTTTAAGTAATTTATCTAGCTCTGGTGTGAATGGGGCTACTACTGCAGGGTACACATATTCAGTTGGTGCTACATTTACGGGAGTTACGAGTGAGTATGGACAAGCGGTGAACCCAGCCTATCAAGTTAATTTTGCACGCGGCTCAGATTTTGCACAAAATGAGGAGAATTTATCTGTATTAAGCGTGGAAACTTCCTATAATGCTAGACAGGGAACGAATATTGATAATAAAACAATCGTCATTACGTTTTCAACACATGTAGACGGTATTACGGCGTCGAACCTGCAAAACTATACATTGGACGGTTTGACAATAAAGCAAGCAGTTGTTAAACATAATGAACCGTACAAAGTATATTTAACGGTTAAGGAAGATATTGCCCAATCCCGCGTTACGAATTTAACAATCAGCAATCTGCGGGCTTTGAATTCAATTGTAACGATGGAACCTAAAACTGAACTGATCTTTTTAAATGAAAATATCGCCCCAAAATATCAGTATTATAATATTACAGGTACCGATACGATTACCCTTTCATTTAATGAAGCCGTTAAAAATGCATTGAATCATTCGTTTGAAGTAAAAGTGGGCGATTTAGCTGTGCCGATTTCACAAATTTATTCGACTACTAACGAGCAAGTGGCAATCCGATTGGCCCAACCGTTAAAATCAAACCAAGTTGTTACAATTACACAAACGGCCACTTCAACGGTAAGTGATTATGCAAATAATAAACTAGTCCTATCACCGATTCAATTTACCGTCCCTACGAATATAAATTACTAATTTTTGGAGCATATCTATTTCGATAGGTATGCTTTTTTATATCTTTATAATGCTTTCTAGTTATTTTAACGGAATTATGTTTATATTCAAATAATTAGTGGAATTGGAAAGGATGTAAGCAAGTTTGAAGAAGGCAACATATTTAATTGTTTTACAAACTAGGAGGTTAATAAAGATGCAGATGAAGTATAAGAAGTTTTTAACGACAGCGGCTACTGCGACATTAGTGGCATCGGCAATTGCTCCGGCAGTAAATGCGGCAAGTTTTTCGGACACAGCAGGAAATACTCACGAGCGTGCAATCGATTCACTCGTAAGCCAAGGCATCATTTCAGGATATCCGGATGGCACCTTTAAACCAAACCGTACATTGACGCGTTCGGATGTTGTAAAACTATTAGGTAAATACTTAGTGTCACAAGGTTACAAAATTCCTTCAGATTATAAAACAAATATGCGCTTTTCGGACTTGCGCAGCACTTCACAGGACGAGCTGTTGCAATATGCGGCATTAGTAAAAGACAACGGTGTATTTAACGGAAGTAACGGAAACCTGTTACCGGGTGATCCGATTACACGTGAAAACATGGCGGTTGTTTTAGTGCGTGCCTATACGAATATTAATAATTTTGACTTCCTAGGATATGTAATCGGGCAGGATTTCAGTGAGGATGTCGTCGATTATAACAGAGCAAAGGCAGAAGCACGTTCGGCAATCAGAGTATTGGACTACTATAATGTAACGGGCGTACCGAACTTCAACCCGAAAAGCTTCACAACGCGCGGTCAGTTCTCTTCATTCCTGTATAAAATGCTTCAAGTGGAAGTGCCGGGAGAAGGATTGAAAGCGGTCGAAGTTATAAATGCTTCGACATTAAAAGTTACACTTACAAACAATACTGAACATACGGTGAACTTAGAAACGCCGTTGGAAGCCGGCAAAGAAACGCCTGTTAAATTTACGATCAACGGTAAAGAGTATGGAACTTCTGTCACTTACAATGTTCCTTTAACAGTAAAATCAGCTGAAGCTACGGGAGCGAATAAATTAAAAGTCACATTAAGCGACAATTCCGAGCACGAAGTTACTTTAGAGAACAATCTTCCTGAAAATGAAGAAACAACGGTAGATTTTAAGATTGACGGTAAAGATTATTCAGCGAAAGTAACGTATGTCGTTACAGAAGTGAAAGTCGCAACTGTCAAGGCACTGAATGGTGGACAACTTGAAGTGAAATTCAATCAAAGAGTAGACTTGCCTGCCAGCTTAACACAAGCTCAATTAGCAAACTATGTAACAGTCGCGGATGTAGATAGTTTGAATGCGATTACTCTTTCGAGAGGACAGTTAAGCGAAGATGGCCGTACACTGACAATCTTTACAAACGGGACAACAGCTTTAACAGGCCGCTATCTCGTAAAAGTAAATAATGTGAAAAATGCAGCCGGTACAACGGTTACTCCATATGAAGAAATCGTCAACTTCGGTACGGATACAGTTGCACCAACGTTAATCAGTACTGTAAACCGGGATGCGAAAACAGTTCGCGTTACATTTTCAGAGCCTTTGCGCGCATTTAGTAACAGCAGTGTTACATTCAGACTGGCGAACGGTACGAATGTAGCGGGCATTACCGGGGAAATCGCCGCGGGTGCAACATATACGGATTTTGATTTATCAAATGCAACGGTTAATGGTCAGCCATTAGCGGCAAATACGCAAGTAGAAGCAACATTTGCTGGACTGCGTGATATTGCCGGAAACTTCAGTACACCAAACCCGTTAAAAACGAGCTTTGCAATGGGTGGGGCTGACGGAGTAAAACCAACATTAACAAGTATTTCACAAACAGGTCCGAAAACATTTAGGCTGACATTCTCTGAGCGAATTCAAAAGCCGGCAGTGACGGATCTGGAATTACGTTTAGGTAATTCGCCAAATGCCATTACGGCAATCGAGGCAGTCCCTGGTGATGATCGTTCATTTATCGTTACTGCTACGATTGATTTAACTGGTGTATATAATATCGGTACAGCATCCGGCAAAACGATTACAGATATTTCAGGTGAAACGAATACATTTACAACTGCTCATTCATTTACGCTTGATACAGCAGCACCAGAAGTTACATCAACTTCTGTAACACGAGAAGGCAATTTCGAGTATTTAAATATTACGCTCAATAAACCGGTAGATTTAGTAACTGCATCACGTGTAACCGCTTCCGGCAACTATGTTAAAGGCGGCGTAACTCATAGATTCTCTGGCACAGCAACACCTTTAGAATATAGAGAAAACGGCAATCGTTCGGTAGTACGCGTGAAACTGGATGATTTATTAGGTTCTGCTGATGCGGATAATGCCACATACAATGTGACGTTATCATTTACTGAAGTGGATAGCGCATACGGTATAAATACGGCAAATAAAGCGGTCACGTTCCAGCGTACAGCGGATTATACAAACAATGACAATGTACTGGTAGCGCCAACTGTTACTACTTCAGTGACGGATTCAACGTTAACGAACAATCAAGTGCGACTGAAGTTTAACCATGTGGTGGATGCAACAACAGCAGCAAATGCAAGCAATTATTCTATTCCAAATGCAAAGATTGCAAACGCGCAAGTGCCAAGCGACGCATTGGATACGGTTATTCTGACATTAACGCCAAATGAAACAACGACAACTGGTTCGCGTAATTTAACGATCAGAAATGTGAAAGCGAAAGATTCGATTGCATCACAGCGAGACTTAACAGCCGTTGTCGATTTAAAGGAAAATATTCGCCCGGTATTAAATTCCGCTCGATTTACGTCAGCAAACCAAATCGAGCTCACATTTAGCGAGAATGTAAGCGGTCTTGATACAGATTCATTTGTAATTGTAAATGCTGCAGGAGCAACAATCGGAATTACATCCGTAGCAGAATCGACGACAGGCAATACAGTAACGGTTACTTTAGCATCGAATCAAGCAATTAATACGTCAGTTACAATTACACAAGGTGCAGGAATTGAGGATGTAGTTGATGGAGCAGGCAATCCGGTAGTTCATCCATTCACTTTAACAACAACATTAAGAACAAACTAGGTTGCAGGTAAGGGCATACATGCTAGATTGCGTGTATGCCTTTTTATGATGATTAGTCTTCTAATATAAGAGGTAGATTTTCTAATAAATCGGTGAAAGTTCTAATAAATTGCCCGTTTTCTAATAAAAAGTTAATTTCTTCTAATAAGTGTGCTTCATTTTCAAATATCTCCGTTCAAAGTTCAAATAAGTGAGGCGGAACTTCTAATATAGGTATTGATTTTGCTAATAAAATATTTAGTGTAAGGATATTAGAGCGGTTTGGGCTTAGATATAATTGAATTGAGCAGTGAAATATATGGAATTGCTAATGTCGATAGCAAAATTTCTAATAAAATTTAGAAATCATCGAATATGTTCGAAAATCTTTCTAATAAAATTGGTCAAGGTTAATGAGATGCCCACTTTAAGTAATCGTCTACATAAAACTATAAACTATTGTATAATTATGCTAACTAGTTTAAGAGGAAGGGTTGAATTAAATGAAGAAGTTTTTCTATCGCACAATTCTTACTGCCGTACTTATTATTTCGAGTGTTGTAGTAAGTGGCCATTCAGTACAGGCATCTACAAATCCATTTACCGACGTAAAAGAAACGAATTCACATGCAAACGCAATAGTCTCTTTATATAATGAAGGCATTATTACAGGCGTAACGAGCAATACTTATGAGCCAGGTAAGTCGGCAACACGTGGGGATGCGGCAGTATATTTAGCGAATGCATTAAATCTGCAAAACAGTTCCGCATCAAATCCAGGTTTTAAGGACGTTCCAACATCAAGTAAATATTACAAGGCCATCGCTGCATTAAATAAAGCGGGCATTGTATACGGCTATGGCGATGAATTCCGTCCGAACGCAACATTGACTCGTTCTCAGTTAGCCAAAATGTTGACGGTCGGTTTTGAGTTGCAGCAATCTACTACTACAAAGACGAAATTTACCGATGTCAATAAGTTAACGGATACTGCAACGAAGAAATACATCCAGACATTAGTAGATTACGGAATTTCAAAAGGTACGACTGCTACAACATTCAGCCCGAATATGAAATTAACACGCGCCCAGTTAGCAACATTTTTATATAATGCTATCGAAGCGACTTCAGATGACTTTATTGTTATTGGAGTAGAATAAGGAAGCGTTTTGACGAATGCACTTGAGTTTTGAATAAGCTCAAGTGTATTTTTATGGGGAAATTTAGAGATTAAAATATTGAGATAGAGGGCAGAGAAAAAATGGAAAGTTCTTATGCAAAAGGAGAAAGTTTGTGCTTGAAAGTGGTACCCGTAAAAGATATTAGCCGGTTGCCGTCAGAAAGTAGAACCTTAGAAGGGAAAAGTAGAAAGTTCCGGCTCGAAAGCAGAACTTGGAAAAGATAATCGCCACCTGCCCTTCGAAAGTAGAACCACCATGGTTAAAAGTAGAACAAATCACTCTAAAAGTAGAACCTAAATACAGAAAAGTAGAAAGCCCCGCCGGAAAGTAGAACCTTTTTGTCGAAATGTAGAATCATGGCGCGCAAAAGTAGAACTGCCTCCCCGACACCCCAAAAAAGAAATACCTACTAAAGAAAGCGAGAATTACCATCGCTTCATAACAAGTAGCGTGCTACACTTAATTTGATTGCTATTATTCTATTAAATATTGTACATTTCAGTGAAATATATGGCGATATTCGGTATAATTTATACGTTATTGAAATAAAAGGAGGGAATCTGTCGAATGTTGAAAATAAAATCAGCACTGTTAGCCTCGCTACTATTTTTATCCACAGCGCTACCAACCGCTACGTATGCAAATGTACAAGGCACAGTTGAAGCTGAAAATCCAACAGCACAAAATTCAACCACTACTATGACTCCAACTACGGATTCCGGTAATATTCCAGTAGTTCAAGAGGAAACGGTTACAGATGAAAAGGAAGCGGAATCTACTTCTGCTGATGAAAAAGCTGAACAAACAACGACAACACCTGCTCAGCAAGAACCACAAACAGAAACATCTCCGGAAAAAGAGGAATCAGTAGAGCAAGAGCAAGAGTCTCCGGCACAAACTGAACAGCCTGCAACAGATGCAGAACAAAACGAGTCATCTGAGGAGCCAGCTAATCAGCCGCAAACAGGTGAAAAGTTAACGGTTAAGCAGAAGCTTGCGGATGTACCTGATAGTTTCTGGGCTAAAAATGAAGTAATGCAGCTTGTAGAAATGGGCGTTATCGGTGGTTATCCGGATGCACAATTCCGTCCAAATTTAAATATTAACCGTGGTCAGGCAGCAAACCTGTTTAAAGGGGCATTAAAGCTTCCGGATGGTAAGTATCAGAACAAGTTTTCAGATGTAAGTGCGAAATCAAGCTTTTTACAAGGTGTATTTTCTACATATGAAGCTGGTATTTTTGGCGGTAAACCAGACGGACGTTTCGGTGTAGCGGATGCGTTAACACGTGAACAGATGGCGACGACTTTAGTGCGTGCATTTGATTTGAAAGATACAGGTAAAGAACTGACATTTAAAGACTGGAACAAAATCAGTGAATCACATCGCGAAAATGTTAAAATTTTAGCGCAGCACGGAATTACAACAGGGCGTGAAGACGGTACTTACGATCCGAAAGCAACAGTTAACCGTGTTACGTTCTCGGTCATGCTTCACCGTGCACTTGTTGCAACAAATCTAATTGCAAAAAACGAATATAAAGTTCAAGCAGCAGAAGTATCAAGTAATTTTAAAAACAATCGTGAAGAAATGAACTTTGCACAAGTAACATCGGATGCAAACCCGTTATATCTTCGTTCAACAGCTACGATTGTATTTAAAGGAACAACGACTGAAACTTACGGTGTTGCAAAGGATACAGTTTATAATTATGCCGTCGGGAATCAAGGTGCAACAGTGAAAGTAACAGTTCGAGCTTTGGAAAACGGCGATGATTTTGTGTTTACAACGTTAACGAATAAAGGGAAATCAAAGCTGACTGTGGATTTATTCCAGAAAGCAACGAATGTAACGAATTACCGATTGTACCGATATGATCGTTTCCCAATCGAGAAAAATTCGGCTGATGTATTTGGCTTTGACTCGTCATCATACCCGACAGGATTATTACGCATTATGGAGAACGAAAAGCTGGCGACAGATCGTATGGTTGGAAAGGCATATCGTTCAAAACAATTAACACAAAGCTATAAAGATACTGGTGGTACAAGTTATATGCGTGATTTGGAATCGGAGTATGAAGCGTATTCACAAGCATGGCTTGGCGAAGATTTATTCAGCTACTATACACTTGTTTCTAATGGCAATGATATTGTTGACACATGGTATATGAATTCAAATGAACGTTTATTTAAAACAGATGAAAATATGAATGGCTGGATGCTTGAAACTGCGCTTAACTATAAGAAGCGTAACAACTGGTACACAGCAGAAGGTCCATACAATAAAATGGCGACAACTACAGAGCCAATGCCGAAATCTTACCAAGGTTTCGGGCGTAATCTATTGTTGGTAAAAGAAGACCGCGCACTTGTATTATTAAAAGAACAGGGCGACCGTTATTTTGCAAACTTAGTGAAAAACTCGTTCATTAACTTGAATAAGTTTAAAGGCGACGCGACTTACTGGAAGACTGAAGTAACGAGTACGTATTTGAAAAACTTATTTGGAATTACAGCACCATTTATCGACACGCGCTTCAATGAGCAGATTGCGTTATTCTACTATAATTCCGGGGCCGAGTTTAATATGCCGAACTATAAAGAGCCATTACGCAATTATGCGGACCTTTTAGCATCGCGTAAACAGGCGGGGCATGTAATCAATGTTGCTAAAGATGCTTATTATATTTCAGATTACTTCCCTGTGAATCAGCAGGTGACAACACATGCATCGATGAACCATGTACTTGGTGGCATGAATGTTCTGTTGTTGGCATATAAAGAATTCCAGGATCCAAAATATTTAGAAGCGGCAAAATCGATTAGCCGTGCATTGCAAATTGAGAAGAACAAGTGGATCCGTTCAAACGGAGATATTTGGTACCGTGTGAATCCAAAAGGTGAATTCGCCGGTGATGATTATCAGCACTTAACGCTTGAAGACTTGATCAACTCTTATAAAAACTGGAAAGATGTAGATCCATCACAATTACCTGTATTTGAAGAGATGTTGATTTCAAAAGCGAATTATTTATCGAAAAACCGTTTAGGTCACACATACAAAATTAAAAATGGTCTTGAAGAAATCGGCATGTCCGAGTATTTACCAGAAGGCAAATTATATACAGACGCATTGTAATAAAAGATCACTCTATTCTTTATTGGATAGAGTGATTTTTTTGTTTTTAAAGAAAATGGCGGATAAATATAAAAAGTGTCTATTAAATATAGAATTGCCGATTATTTGATATTGAATGACTAAAATACTAATGAAAATGACTAATAAGCTCACAATTTTGACTAATATGAATAGATAATTGGCGAATAATGTTGTCAGTTACGGACTTTGCAAATTTACAATGCATTTTGACGAATAAGGATCTTCTTTAGGCGAAAAAAGTATGTAAAGTGCCGAATATTCATTGGGCTCACTATCCCTAAATCATTTTCCTTATATATCAACTAACAAACTGTGAGAATATGCCGATAATTAACCTAGGATTATGAACCATTTTTAAGCATGACCCGTGAAGGAAGGGATAAAACGATGAAGAAAAACTTGAAGGTTGGTTTGATGGCAGGACTCTTGATCACTCCGGCAATCGTCGCGCAGGCTGGAGAGGCAGAAGCGAGTGAAACACCGACTCCGTTTAATGTCGTAGCTTCAGTTACTGCAGAAGGATTATTGAACAGCTTTAAAGCTGCCAATGAAGAGTCCACAAGTGCGACATTAACTCAGGAAAGAACAATTTACGATACATATAAAGATGATGAAACATTTGCGGATATCATGCCGCTGATAAATGCTAAACTGATATATTTAGAAAAATACATGCAACTTAAGCAAGATGCAGCACAAGTAAAAATTTTAATTTCAAAGTTAACGAATACAAATAAAAACTTAGTTGCAGACAGACAAGCAGCACTGGAGGCACTTGAAAATCTAAATGTAAATTTGGAGAATGCCGCCACTGAGTTAAGCAAAACTGTAAACGGTAATGCAGGTACGTTTTTGGAAACATTACTGTATTACGATGAAAATGGTCAAACGGATTTCATTAATAAATACGTGACTGAAGTATCTTTGAATCATTTACAATCTTTTGAAGAACAAACGACAGCCATTGAACAATTTATTGAAAATTATATTAGCCCCATCACGACATTAACGGCTCAGGAGTCATTTAGTAAGGGGAGCTTTATTAGCGTTGTAGCTAATGCACGAAATGAATTTAATGACATAACAGATCTTGCCTTTAAAAATGTATTGAAAGTTCAACTAGTAGAAAGTAATGCAGGGATTGAACAATTTATAAAAAATGCAGAAGCTGATATTAAAAAGGCACAAACGGTTGAAGATAAAATTAGAGATTTAGTTGATAACCCACCAACTGCAACAACATTTAATTCAAAAGTAAATGCACTTGTTAAAGAATATGGACAATTAACAGATGTTCAAAAAAAACTGGTACCAAACGCGGATGAATTAAAACCATATGAGAATGTATTAAACGTAGTAAATGAAATTACGAGAATTTCTAAGTTACCAGCAAATACTGAAGAATTCCGTGAAGAGGCAGAAAATGTAGAGAAACTATATAATGCCCTCGATCCTTTGGATACACGATTAGTAGTGAATTATGACAAATTACTAGAAATGCAAGCGGCAATTGAAAATGCAAAAAAAGTTGAAACAGAAATAGTAAAGATTGATTCAGCAAAATATGAAGAGAAAAGCTCAATCGTTGCAGATGCAAGAGCAGCGTACAATGCATTACCAACAACTGAGCGCAAATATGTTTTAAAAGAATTATTGGATCTCCTTACATCATGGGAAAAATCAACTGCAACTGCTGCAACGATCAATAAACAAATCGACGCGATCAAAACAGATGTATTTGCGAATCTGGATGATAAAAAGCTGACGGATACGAAAAAGCGCTCAACTACCACTTCATTTATTACAAAGGTGCGTACTGCGGAATCTTCGTATGCCAAAATTGAAGAGCGGGAGCTTGTTCATAATCGAGCTCGTCTAGAAGCTTTAATACCGATAACAAAAATTGCCGATCAAGTAGTGAATTTAAACGTCACGAGTACTACTTATGCAGAGGATTTAGTATCAGCGGAAAATAAGTTAAACGAATGGAATTCATTAAAAGAAGCGATTCCTTCAAATGAAGCAGCAAATGTCGAAAAGCTTCATCAATTTTTAACGTCCTATTTGCAATTACAAAAAGAGGAACAATCTAGCGCGGCAAAATTGGATGCTGATATTCTTATCTTTCAAAATGCTGAATTAGTTGATTTGCAGCAAATTGATGCAGCTCGTGAAAAATATAATTCATTATCTGCAAACGGCAAGCGGTTAGTAAAAAATATTAAAGTATTAACAGAAATCGAAAAGGCGAACAAGGCAGTATTAAATACAATTCAGGCAATCAGCAAGATAGATGTAATGGCAAAAGATTTCACACGTAAAACGACTGCAGCTGAAACTTCTTTTAATAAACTGGCAGAGCCTATGCAAGGGCTTGTTTACAATAGAGATAAACTAGTTGAGCTGTTGCCGTTCGCAAAGCTGATGTTGGAAATTGATGCAATTCGCCCAACGGCAGCTGAGTTCAAAGTTAGCCTTTCAACTCTACAAAATGATTTTGAAAAAATATTAAAGGATTATACTGCACCTGTAGAACCAATTACGGATTTAGAAAATATTCAATTAAGGCTTTTTACCGAATACGGGAAAAAATTAACGGACTATGAAGTGATTGTTTCAGATTCTTTTTCAATGGAAAGCCGAATTGATGCACTGCAAACGAAATCCGGTGAAGCATTCATCACCGATTTAGCGGAAGTATCGGCAGCTTACAAAAAATTGGATTCAGCAACAAAACGCAATGTCGGGAACTCAAAAGTTTTAACGGGGCTTGAACGGGACTACAAAGCATCATTGAAAGTAATCGATCTTATTGAAAAACTGCCTGTTCATACAGACCGTAATTACCCTTCAAAAGTATCTGTAGCTCAAAAAGCGTATGAACGGCTAACCGATAAGCAAAAGCAAGATGTTTATAACTATGGCTCGAAGCTGGACAATATTTTAAAAGTAGCGGATTTAATCAATCGTATTGAAAAATTACGTGTCGGTTCAAAAACATACGAAGCGGATGTCACGGTAATTCGTGCGGAATATGCAGCATTGACTGGTGCGGAACAAGAACTCGTGCATAATATTACGAAACTTTCAGCTGCAGAACAAGGTGTTTCCGATGCCAAGCAAGTAATTGCACTCATTGATGCAGCGGTTCCTATGACAGAGAACTATATCCAAAAACTAGTCGATGCGCGAAACAGCTATGATAGTCTGGCTAAATCAGATCAGCGTTTAGTAACGAACTACAAAGACTTAACGACTCGTGAGCGTGGTGTAAAACCGGTACTAAAATTGGATAGTGATATATTAGCGTTGGATCCATCGAATGCACGTACTTTTATTTCGAAATTTAAATCGGCTGAAAAAGCATATGAAAAACTAACGATGTCTGAACGTTCACTGCTCATCAACAGCGAAAAGTTATTAGGAGATCTTACGACAATTTATAATGTAGTAAATGCAATCAATTCAATTAAGCCATCGAGCAAAACGTTTGTAGAAGAGACGGCGGCAGCGAGAGCATTATATAACGAACTGCCGGATGAGTTAGCGGTACAAGTGTCTAATTTACCGACATTGCAGGAACATGAACTGAATGTGGAAG
Organism: Solibacillus isronensis; assembly: GCF_023715405.1. NCBI lineage: Bacteria > Bacillati > Bacillota > Bacilli > Caryophanales > Caryophanaceae > Solibacillus > Solibacillus isronensis. Next base: position 2,120,384 of record NZ_JAMBOC010000001.1, on the reverse strand, counting down.
GCGGCGCAAAGGTAGATGCGATGATTCGTGCATTAAATGCAGCACCGTCAAATGAATTTATCACCAAAATAAAAGAAGCGCGTGAAGCCTATAAATCGTTAAGCTCGGCCAACAAAAAAGGTGTGACACTCGAATTTGAATTAAAAGAGCAGGAAAAGTACATTAAACCAATCGAAGCGGCAATTAAAGCAATTGATGGCTTAAGCGATCCAAGAAATGATTTGAGCCGTCAATTTAATACAGTCAATAATGCTTTGAAAAAATTGGATGATAAACAAAAAGAGTATGTAACGAATATGGACCAATATTCGAACTTGTCCAATGTAATCCATGTCTATACACTGATTGCAGGGTTAAAGCCAAGCGACAAGTACTATCAAGGAAATATGGAAGCCGCAAAGCTGGCATATGACAAATTGTCGGAAGAGGAAAAACTGAAGGTTACAAACTATTACAAGTTACAGCAGGCTGTACTCGATGTAACGGAAGTCCAAAAGGTAACATCAATCATTGCCTCATTGAATTCTTCTTCAAGCAGTTTTGATACTGATGTTACAAATGCAGTAGCTGCATATAAAGCACTTCCTTCCGGGTCTAAGCGCCAAGTACTGAACTATTCTGTACTTCAGCAAGCCGAAAAAGATTTAAAAGCGGCGGAACGTGTCATGAAGCAAATAGAGGATTTGGATTCATCTTTAAGAACGTATGCTTCAAGAGCGAAGTCTGCGAAAACTGCTTACGAACGCCTGACTATCAACCAAAAGTCTTTAGTGAAAAACTACAATAAACTGCAGGCTGCTATTTTTGAATTAGGCTTGTAATTTTATTGAAAATACTATAATTTAATTACTGTACCCCAAAAGGTAGAATGGAGAATCTGCCTTTTGGGGTATTTTTTAGTATAAACTTAGATTAAAGCGAGGCGCCTAATTATAGAATATAAGAAAGATTTCTGTCGAATTTGGCGTAAAATTTCTATTTCGTGGCTTTTAAGTTAGTTGCAAGTTTTTCTGTTAAGAGAAAAGTAATTAATCCATTGTATAATAAGTTATGGACTGATAGGGGGGGTTTGATGAAACGGGTTTTAATTATGGGGTCCATCATTGCGTGTTTATTACATGCACCATCTTCTGAGGCATATGCAAAAACGACTCCAACTTTCACCGATGTGAAAAGTACGTATTGGGCGGCACCTGTAATATATGAGCTAGTTGAAAAAGGTTTTATGGAAGGCTATACAGACGGTACATTCAAACCGAACAGTACGACGACTCGTGCTGAGGCGGCAAGTATTATTGCAAGAACGATGGGCGTACAACTAACGACTGATTTTGTTCCAAAATTTACGGATGTTCCTACAGATCACCGTTATTATAAAGAAATTTGTAAACTAGCAGAATTGGGGATTATTCAAAACGCTAGTGAGTTTCATCCTGAAGCCCCTTTAAAGCGCGCACATATTTCAAAAATGATTGCTCTTGCCTATGCGGTTGAAGTGGATCAGAAAAACAAGACATCGTTTAAGGATCTGCCTAAAAACTATTGGGCAAAAGATATAATTGAATCACTGGCAGATGTGGAAATTGTAAAAGGAAAGACTGCCAAAACTTTTGAACCGAATGAATTTGTTACGCGTGCTCATGTAGCTGCACTCACTATGCGCGGAATGGAGTTTAAGGAAAAGGTTAAAAATTTGGATGTAATATATGACTTTTTGCAAAAGGATTATATTGATACAGTGAATCATCATAAACAGTGGGAGAAAAAAATATTGGAGCTTGTTAACAAGGAACGGGCTGCTAAAGGACTTTCGCCACTTATGCAAGATAAGAAATTAGCACAGATCGCCATTATTAAAGTGAAGGATATGCTAAAACGCAATTATTTCGAACATAATTCACCTTTTTACGGCAACCCGTGGGATTTAGCGACGTTATTTGATTATGAGTATACAAGCTATGGAGAAAATTTAGCCCGTAACTTCGAGTCACCGGAAACAACGGTAAAGGCTTGGATGGCTTCACCGAAACATCGTGACAATATTTTAAAAGAAGTATATACACATATGGGTATCGGCATTGAGCAATCTAAAAATGGGAAATATTATGTAGTTCAACATTTTTCTAGTAAATGAACTGGTAAATACTAGTACCTTACATTACAGTAATGTTACAAGTTTTATTTCATTAATATAAATATTCTACAAAAAACACCGAATCTCTGCGTAAATGCTGAGATTCGGTGTTTTCTGTTTTTATATCAAAATACTGCAAACTGTTACACAAGTGAAAAATAATATCACAATTATATATGTTACCCTGTTATTAGGTTAAATAAACATGAACAAACAAGTTTTACGTTATGTTATACCTCGAATATTCATCGCGAGGCCTATTTTGAAGGGAGTTCCATTTTAAAGTGAAAAAGAAAATCTTATTACCGATCTTTGCAACTTTCATGATTTTTTCAGGTGTAGGGATGGGTTCAAATAATACAGCACAAGCAGCATCAGTTTCAGAATTAACAGCAACAGCTTCTAAATATATCGGTGTACCATACGTTTACGGAGGAACAACAGCAAGCGGGTTAGATTGCTCTGGATTTACTCAATTAGTATTCAAGCAATTAGGCTTTGACTTAAACCGTACAGCAGCTGCTCAATATAAACAAGGTAGTGCCGTTTCAAAATCAGATTTACAACCAGGCGATTTAGTATTCTTTAATACAACTGGTAAAACCGCTTCTCACGTTGGTATCTCATTAGGAGGAAATAAATTCGTTCACGCTGGTACAAGCACAGGCGTTACTGAAGCAAGTTTAAGTTCTTCTTACTGGGCGAAGCGTTATAACGGAGCAAAACGCGTAGCAAGCTTTGGAGAAAGTCAAAAAGTAGTTGCAGCAGTTTCTTCAGTTGAAAAAGAAGAAGTAAAAGATTCAGCAATCGATTTCACTGTTTATGCATCACGTGGTGAAGTAGCAATTCAATTAGCTAAAACATTAGGTTTAGATACATCTGATACAAATTCACCATTCACAGATATTAAATCATCATCTAAATATGCAGGTGCAGCAACTGCACTATATAAATTAGGCGTTTTCACTGGTGATGAAGGTAAATTCAATCCAGCTTCACCATTAACACGTGCTCAAATGGCAAAAGTGTTAGTAAAAGCATTCGACTTGAAAATGAAGCAGGATACTTTAAACTTCACAGATGTACCAACATCTCACTGGGCACATAGCGACATCTCGATCTTAGCATCGAACGGCATCACAGTAGGTAAAGGTGACGGCACATTCGGTACAAACGACAACGTTATGTTAAAACATTTAACAGCTTTCATTAACCGTTTACAATAATAAGATTGGCAATACCAATACTTAATGAATAAAAATTAGTAACTTCTACATATCTCAATAGATATTCACCTTGCAGGGAAGTACTTACTAATAGTAGTTGAAACACAGACAAATTTGTCTGTGTTTCTTTTTGTTGTGGGGCTTGGGGTGTGTGCTGCTTTATTAGCCAATGGGGGAGGGGAAGTGGAAGCTGCAGTCCATAATGAGGAACAATTCAGATCGAAAGTAGAAAGCGGTAACCTTATTAGAAATTCTCTAAATAAAGGTAGAAACTTTTCCATCAAAAGTAGAAATTTTGCCAGGGAAAGTGGAAGCTATAGCTAAAAATGTAGAACATTTCATACCTAAAGTAGAACGCGCACATATATTAGCCAATTCCAGACTAAAATTAGAACCACTTTCATCTATAACAGAATCTCTCATCTCTTATATGAAAAATATCACATTCTACTTCCTGTAAACTAGAAAAATATTAAGTTTCTTGCTTTGTACATATTAATTTTATGAATAATTTGGTAAAATGGGAACTATCTAATAGAGGGGAGGATTTTAACATTGTCTTTGCGTAATCTTGTCGTGACGGTGACAATCATCTTCATGGCAATGTTCCAATTGAATACGGCCTATGCTAGTACAAGCTTTGCCGATGTCCCTTCTTCAAACGGGGCGTATAATGAAATAAATTATTTAGTAAATGCGGGTGTCATAAAAGGGTATACGGAAAATGGTAAAACTCTTTATAAACCGAACGCCCATGTAACCCGTGGACAAGCTGCTAAAATGGTCGTTGTGGCCACAAATAACAAGCCTTTAACTGTAAAAAAGTCTTCTTTTTCTGATGTTACATTGGGAACAGAACTTTCGGGTTATGTAGAAAGTGCGTTGAAATTAGGGTTTTTCTCTGAGCAATCTAAAGGGAAATTTGGACCGAACACACCTTTAACACGAGAAGAAATGAGTAAAGTGCTGGCCATTGCATTTAAATTAAACACAGCTCAAACGGAAAAGCTGGAAATTCCTTTTAAGGATATTAAACCGACGTATGGCTACTATCCTTATATCGCGGCGATTTACTTTAACGGAATTACAATGGAGGCCGATAAATATAATCCGAAAAATTCAGTAACACGTGCGCAGTTCGCTTCATTTATCGCTCGTGCATCTTCCGAAAAGTATCGTTTACCGTTGCCAGTACAAGGGGTGAACGTACCAGATGTTTCAGCAGCAATTGCTTCTGTTAAAGCAAATGTTAATAATTTAAATGTCCGTACATCTGCCTCTTCTTCAAATGCATCGAATATTTTGGCGAAAGTAAATACAGGTGCATCGTTTGCCGTATTTGATATCCAGAAAGACGGTTGGCTGAAGGTTTCACATGAGGGACGCTATGCTTATGTTTATAAGGATTATGTAGATTTTATAGATGAATCCGGCAAGCTGCTTAACAAAGTCCAAAAGCATGTTTACGCATTGGGCAACATTCAAGCATATGAAAAGCGTGATGTTGGTTCAAATAGTGTAAGTTCAATAGCAGCAAAAGAGAAAATTGCAGTTTATAATACGATTGGCAATTGGTATGTTACGTTAGTAAATGGTTTACCTGCCTATGTACGAGTGTCTCAAACCGAGGATTCATTACAGACAGAACCAGTAACTCCGCCAGTAGTGGTACCGGAAAAACCGGCAGTGGAAGAGGAAAATAATGTACCGAACCCTCCTGCGGAAAATAACGGAGAAAACGAACAACCAGTAACGCCGCCGCAACAGCTATTGACGAATACGGTAGGCAAAGCGACAGTTGATGCCTTACAAATTCGTGAGTCGGCTTCAGGTACTTCACGTTCGCTTGGGCAAATTAAGCGAGGAACATTAGTGGAAGTCCATTCGGTATCAGGAAGCTGGGCTAAAATCACATATAACGGTATTAACGGTTATATTAATAAAACATATTTACAACTTCTTAATCAAAAAGGACCTGCTGTAAAAGATCGTATTATTGTTCTTGATCCAGGTCATGGCGGTAAAGACCCTGGTGCTGTCAAAAGTAATGCACGTGAAAAGGAAATCGTTCTAAAAGTTGCAAATCTAGTAAAGCAGAAGCTTGAAAAAGATGGTGCGATCATAAAAATGACGCGTTCTGGTGATACATATCCTAGCTTAGAGGATCGTGTTCGATACGCTAAAAATGAGAACGGTGAAATTTTTATCAGCCTTCATGCAAATGCAGCAGCAAAGGAATCAGCGAATGGAACAGAAACATTCTACAGTGTTACTTCCAATGCAAATGAAAAAGAGGATTTAGCGTTGGCAACAGCTATTAATAATGAAATCGTTAAAAATGCAAAAATGTACAACCGCGGTGTAAAGCGTGCAGATTACGTTGTTATTAAAGGAAACGTAATGCCTGCTGTTTTAGTGGAGCTCGGCTTCATTACAAATACTGCAGATAGAGAAAAGCTTGTATCTGACGAGTATGTCGAAATTTTTGCCCAGTCTATTTACAACGGTATTGTGCAATATTATACGAAATGATTGGCTGAGCGGCTTCCTGATTGGGGGGCTGCTCAGTTTTTTATTTATGTATGATTTTCTAATATGTTTCGCAGAAGTTCTAATATCCTGTGAAATGTTCTAATAAAAGTGCCAAGTTCTAATATAATAGCCATTTCTTCAAATATGTCATTCAGATGTTCTAATATCATACCCCGAAGTTCAAATATTCTAACCCAATCTTCTAATAACCTTCCTAACTTTTCTAATAAACTGTCACTCCGGAAACCCCAGGCCAAAACTACAAAAAAAACCAGCACTTCCGAAGAAGTACTGGATTAAAAATTAATTTCCTGGAATTAATTGAACTAAATCAGAGCGTACCCAACCGTGTTTTGCAGGAGGGTTATTGTCTGACAAAATTTTGTACCATACATAGCCGTCCGTACCTTTCGTTTCTTCGACGATTGCGACAGGATAGCCGAACACGCCTGTTTCACCTACATATTTCGCTTTATAAGTGAAGTGAATTGGCGATGATGTTGTTGGTTCATTACGCACATTTACAAGATGGCCGTTTTCATATGATACGAATGCCAAGTTCGCCTGCTTGTAATCTTTTTTACCGAAGCGGTTGTCCATGCGATACATATGACCGGCAATTTTACTGCCCCAGAATGGATCTGATGCATAGTGAACATTCATGCCGGATGTTTTATTCCCCGGTACTGCACCTTTTGCGTAAGCACCTGATTGAGGCACGTACTTCAAATTGACGTAGCGGTTAATAAACGCAAGTACACTATCATCACGGTTTTTATATACTTGACCTAATGTTGGATCAGTGTCGAACACTTCAATACCAAAAATGTTGTTTTTCGTCAGTGCATTTTTACTTACTCCGTAATCACCTTCATGCATTGCTGCAGCTAAAATGAATAAGGCATTGACATGATATTGTGATTCCACTTGCTTTAAAAATTTCCCCATCCCGATTAAACGAGATTCAATCGTTGCTTTGGCATATTGAGGGGAAGTTTTGATTGCCTGGCGCTCTTTTAATAATGTCATAATCATATTGTCCAGTTCTTCAGCTGTATAATTAGATGGCTGACGAATCGACTGGAATTGGAAATACGGATAATGTGTTCCTACTTTTTTCGTTAATAGAACATCAGAGTAGAAGTTTACACCATCTTGGCTATAATATTGTGACCCTGGTTTTATAAAGGAAGGTGCTTCACTCACTACATAATTGCCGTAATACTTTTGTGTAATATGGTTATACGTACGATGTGTTAAGTAACCGCCTTCAGCAAAATAGTAGTCTTGTCCTTTAATTAAGCTTGTTGGTGTTAATGTTACTTCATCAATTTTCGCATAGCCTTTTGTATCTGCTAATTGAACGATTGCATACTCATCATTGCTTCCAATATATTTAAACTGAGAGCCTTCTACAGCATACGATAACGACTTCGTGAAGTTTTTATCTGAATAAATTGTTACAGTGTTTGCTTTCGTATCAGCTGCTGAAGCGATACCAGAAGACATTTTAATGATTTTGTCGCCTTTAATAATTATGTTTGAACCAGAACTTTTTAACGCTGACTCTGCTTGTTCGTAGTTAAAATAAACAGTAGAGTTTTTCGTTATTACTCCATTTGAAATTTTACCTACATAATAAATATTAGGGTTCGGAGCTGGCGTTTCCGTCGGTTCTTCACCTTCTTTTACAGCAAATGTTTCGATTGTCGTTTGCATACGGAATAAAAATGCTGCGGCATGTGCGATTGTCGCATTGCCTTGAGGTTCAAAAAATACCCCATTTTTCGTATGTGATCCACGGATAATATTGTAGTAAACGTTTGTAGCTACTGCCGGTTTGAACTGATCGCTAATTTTGTTGTTATCCTTGAACGTTAGTGGTTGTCCTTCCAACGGCACGTTTGAATAACGCAATGCTTTTTCCAAAAGTGCTGCCATATGCTGGCGCGTAATTTTTTCGTTCGGACGGAATGTGCCATCAGGATAACCGCTTAAAATGTTTGATCCGGCAGCTGCCTGGATTTCACGTGTCAGTTCATTACCAGCTTTTAAATCCTTAAAAGTGTATGTAGACGAATCTGGTAATTTAAGTGCGCGGGTAATATAAGAAGCAAATTCTCCACGCGTAACGGCACGGTTAGGATTGAAATTTCCTTTGCTGTCTGGTCGGATGACATTTTGATTAGACCAATATGTTAATTCATTTACCATTTGATGGCCTTTTATATCATTTGCATGAGATGTTGATTGTGTTGTGAAAGACAGAGCAACGACTAATGCGAATGCTAGTCCAACTATTTTTTTAAACACAGATTCACGCTCCTTTCCTATATGATGATATTTTACCAATATATGAGCGAGAATCATAGATGAATCCTAATACTTTAGATGTTTGTAATATAAATGTAATTAAAAAGTCCTTTGAAAACTAGTTTAAAGATAGGGAAAAAAGAGCTCTGTAATATAAAAGTTGAAGATATAAAAAAGAGTGAGCCAGATTGAAGCTCATAAAAAATTTAATGTGAAAAATAAATGGGGGTCTTGCGATTGAGGGATAGAAATGAATGAGAAGGGAACATCTTAAAAAAAAGTGTCATATTTTATCTTTCTATTAAATAGGAAATTGAGAAGAATTATAAGTTTAATGCTTTCGATATTTTTTTTACTTCTTTAGTTAAGTAATGAAGCTGTTCATGAACTTCCTGGAGGTCCACGTTATTTTGGCTGTAGTTACTGGCCTGCTGTTGTGCTTCCTGCAGTGCAAGAGCGGATGCAAATGTTGAAATCCCTTCCGCTAACGTAGCTAATAATCCGGCCAACACCTCAAGTGAAGCGGCTTGAATTAATGGATTGTTATCGATTGGCGGTTCATTGTTTTTCTTACGGTTATTTTGCAATACTACGACCTCCAAAATAGTGATGTATATATTTTATGGTTTTTAGGAGTAATTATGAATGGCTGGGTGGAATTTGTTCCGGAATGTTTTAAATCTCTCTAGTCTTTATAATGGTGAAATCTAGATATATTTAGATGTGGGAGTTTAGGGGGAATAAGTCTTTTAATGATAGTTATAATCAAAAAACATCGGGAGTTATTTAAATGGAAAAGTAAGGGGTTCTCGAATATGAAGATTTGAAGAGAGGCAAAAATTTTGTCTCTTTTTTTTGTACAAATATGGTTCCTATTTATTTAGGACCGAAAAACCATTGATCTGACAATTATTCTAGTAATTTAGGGTGTGTTTTATACTCTCATTGAATTATAATTGTAACCATATTATACTTAAGTTCGTCTTAATCCACATGAGCAAAACTCATCTAAAAATAGAGAACTTCATATAGGAAAGGGTTTGGGACTTCTATGAATGACATTTCTGTCAAAATGAATAAAAAAGAGTGGCTCGAAATTTTTGGGGCAATTCTTGTACTTGTGGCGGCCATACTGCTTCCGCCTTCGATAGCGCAAATCAGTACAGCAATTTTCTTTGTACTCTTCGCATTTTTTAAGCCATTTCAAAGTTTAGTAATTTTAGTACCGTACGTTATTTTCCGTACATTCTTTATTGAACTCAACCCTGGTCTTAAACTCATCGGCGATTTAATTACGATCGTCGTATTGCTGCGTTTATTTTTATTAAATACGAAGAAATTTAAAACTTGGTTTCATTTCAAACCATTTGAATACTTCTTCTTCGCCTTTTTAATCTTCGGTGCAATCATTGGATACAAAAACGGTGTATCATTAGGTGCAATTATCTTCCAATTACGTACATTCGGTGTTATGTATTTACTGTATTACATTCTAAGCCGCAGTGAATTGCCGAAAAACTTCCTTGTGAAATTGGCATGGGTTACAGTATTTTCAGGTGCCGTTATTTTCATTCAGGGGATCGTCGAAAAACTGTCGATGCGTCAATTATTAATGCCGGAAGTATGGACGGAAAAAATACTTTCTTCAACAAACTTCGTGCGTATCTACGGTATGCTGAACAATCCAAACTCGTTGGCATTAGTCATGTTCTTTGCAATTGCCGCAGTATTTTTCCTGCGATGGGCATATAAAAACAATGAATTTAAATGGACGTTCCGTATTGCACAGGTCGCATTCTTTGGAATGCTATTATTGACACTTTCACGTGGTACATGGATTTCTGCTTTCATGCTTGTCTTGTTCTTTATGTTGCTATCTCGTAATTGGCAGTTATTGAAGAGAATTGCCATTTCATTTGTTGTGGCAATCGCGCTTATTTATTTCCCTGTAAACTGGGGAGTATCAATTTTACAAAACTTAGGTGTGGAAAACACGGTAGCACCTGAGGAAATTTCAGGTGGTATCAGCAATCGTTTCACGGAAACATTCTCGGACGACACGTTGGAGCTTATGCAGGAAAGTGGTCGTATGTTCTATATTAAAAAAGGATTTGAAGTGCTGAAAGATTATCCGATTACAGGTGCCGGCTTTGGTACATTCGGTGGTTCGGCTACTTTATCATATGACTCACCAATTTATGAGGAGTACGGTATCCGTTCTGATATTTATGGAGGCAAAAACTTCTATTCGGATAACCAATATATCCAGGTTATTGCGGAAACAGGAGCAGTCGGCGTTCTATTCTTTGCCGGATTCCTTCTTGCGATGGTATGGATGTACTGGAAAGAACGTAAAACAGTCTTTGGACAATATTTATTCGGGCTATGGTTCGCAACAGGTGTAGCCGGCTTCTTCTATAATATTTGGGAATTAAAAGTTTATGTATTGTTCTACTTTATTCTCTTTGGAATATTTGCGAGTATGCGCACAATGTATCCAATGCTCAAGCTTAGCGATTACGAAAAACAAAAAGCAGAATAATTCAAGGAACTATCTTCTTAGGGGGATAGTTCTTTTTTATTGAAATTAAAAGACTCGAAGCTTCAATTATTGTTTTTCATTATTCTCTTATACAATATGTAACTTTATGTAGGAAAAACCTGTATTTTGTAAAATGTAACAAAAGATTAATAGTCTCACACGCGAAAATTTGTTAAGGTTAGAGATAGGACATTAAGAGAGGAAGGTGACTTGCTTCAAGTTAACTAGGAAGCACAAATTATGAAAACAAATAAATCTCTATTTATTGCAGTGCTAATGGTGTTTGCACTTATTTTCAGTACACCGCAATTTGCAAGTGCAGCACAATCGACAAATGACTCATACCCGCTTTCAACAGGGGTAACATATTCGAACTATACTCATAAAGGTTCTAAAACAAGTATAGTTAATCATTTAGAAGTAGATTTAACAGACTCTTTCACAAAGATCGGGTTAGGCTTACCAACTCCGGTTAATACACTAATGACAACAACGCAACATGCGAACAGTCATACGAAGGAAGGAAATCGTGTAGTTGGGGCAATCAACTCTAACTTCTACAATATGGGGGATGGCTATCCTTTATATTTAATTTCTCAATATAATACTATCGTTACACCAAGCGTTATTTCAGACTCAAGTTCGAACTATGTCAGCCAACCGATCGCATTCGGTATTACAAAGGACGGATATGGAGAGATTGCTTACTACAATAGTAAGATTAACGTTACATATAACGGTCAAACGAATGAAGTAAATGGTCTTAATGTAAAGCGCGGAACAGATGAGGCGGTTGTTTATACACCGCAAAACCATAGTTCTATGACGCCGAACAACGGAAAAGGTATGGAGTTTATCGTTGAAACTGGCAACACAATCGGTGCGACGAAATTCGGACAAACTTTAACAGGTAAAGTAACTGCAATCCGCGGTTATGATGATGAAACAAAAACGAAAATTCCGCGTAACGGTTTCGTGCTTTCTTTTAACGGATCGGCATGGGGCGATAAATACCGTGGAATTAAAATCGGCGATGAAATTTCAGTAAACTTTGCTATTGATGATCGTTGGATGGATGCACAGTTTATGATGGCAAGTGGTCCATTACTAGTATTGGACGGCAAAAAAAGCCTGACAATCAATGAATCAAGCTCACGTGCAAGAGAAGTTGCACCACGTACGGCGATTGCAATCAGCAAAGATAAGAAAAAAGTACACTTAATTACAGTGGACGGACGTATTAACTCAAGTGCAGGTATGTCTTTACCACAGTTTGCGGATTATCTAGTAAGCCTTGGTTTTGACCGCGCGATTAATTTAGATGGCGGCGGTTCAACAACAATGGGTATTCGTAAATACGGCAGCAACACTGTCGTTTTAGCCAATACACCGTCTGGAGGTACACAACGTCGCGTATCTGCAATTATTGAAGCAATCAGTACAGCACCAACAACAAATACACCTAAATATATTCAAGTAAATCGTGATAAAGTAGGTACGTTATTAGTTGGTGCAACAGTGAAACTTACGCCAAACTACGTGTTGGACGAGTATTACAATCCGTTAGCAGTAAATGCAAATGATTTTGTGTTAACGCCGCAAAATAACACAGTGACAGTTAACGGCTTAAGCTATACAGCTGTAGCGCCTGGCTCTGAACGTATCACGGTTTCAAATAAAGGCGCAACACAAACAATTAGCTTCAATGTAGTGGATGCACCGGCTGGACTTTCAATTTCAGGAGTATCAGGTCCAATTGAACCAAATGCATCGCTTCAATTAAAAGCAAATGTAACAGGGTCAAATAATGAAACACTAATTTATAACGACTCGCAAATTAAATGGTCTGTTGATGGAAACATCGGTACAGTATCCAGCTCAGGTCTTTTCAAATCAAATGGTAAAGAAGGCACTGCCCGTGTAACGGCGACATTAGGAACAAAATCCGTTTCTAAAGAAATCGTTGTAAAGGCTGTTGAAAAACCATTATTCAAAGATATTTCTGTAAACAATGTTTATAAAACAGAAATTCAATATTTAGTTGATAATAACTTAATCAACGGGTATCCGGATGGTACATTCAAACCGGATTTAGCATTAAACCGTGGTCAAGCGGCTGTATTGCTAACTCGTGCATTAGGCTTATCGACAAAAGATGTGCCAAACCCTGGATTCAGCGATCTATCAACAAAGAGCACATATTATGGTGCAGTTGCAGCGATTGTACAAGCAGGCATCATGAGTGGTACTGGTGATGGCAAGTACGAACCGGGAAAACCATTAACTCGTGCTCAAATGGCGAAAATTTTAGTTGAAGCATATAAATTAACGGGTACTACTTCTACGAAATTTAAAGATGTAAGCACAAAGCACTGGGCATACGATTATATTCATACGCTAGCAGCTAATGAAATTACGACAGGTTATGAAGATAATACTTACAAACCAAGTCAAGAAGTATCACGCGTGCACTTCAGCTTATTCTTATACCGTACAATTACACAAAATAAATAAGTGAGAACCTTTGTAAAGTTGCAGCGAGGAATCGCAACTTTTACAAAGGTTTTTTTATGGAGAAAAGAGGGCTATGGGGAAGAGAGGGGGAAAGGGCAAGTGAAGTGAGACTGAAACGAGGATTTTTATTGCGAAGTTTGGGTTTTATAGATTGGAGTGTAAGTATAGGCTTAGGTGTTATTGGTGAAAGTAGAATATTTGGGCGCGGAAGTAAAACGCTTGGGCTGGAAAGTAGAACTCCGCGCCAGGAAAGTAGAACGTTTCCCCGGTAAAGTAGAAAGATTCACTTGAAAAGGAGAACCGGTTGCGACTATTCGCCAAGATGACGGAGAAAGTAGAACATGTTGGCGCGAAAGTAGAACTCTGCGCCAGGAAAGTAGAATGTTTCCTCAGTAAAGTAGATAGATTCATTTAAAAGGTAGAACGTTTTGGCTCCGAATGAGAACCTAAAGCTATTAAAATAGAACTCTACCCGAGAAAAGTCGACTAGTATATTTCGTAAGTAACTCCTCACCTCCTTTAAGTAGAATTATTCAAATATGAGTTACAGCTACATAAGGAAATTACCTTACCTGTTCTAAAACGTCTTCAGGAATTAAATAATACACACCACGTCCCTTGCCGAATTGCTCAAAGTTTAAGCGCTTCAACAGTTTGGAAGCAACTGCTTTACAGTCGATTCCGACAAATGCCCTTAATTCACGATTGGTAATACGATCCCCGATTAATACGCGATATTGATGTAAAGCTAAAAAGATAGCCTCTTTACTTTTCTCGCCACAGTGTGGGCAAATCCATAATCCGTGATGATAATACAGGACATGCTGAAATTCGCACTTTTCGCAAAGGACGCCATCACGTATACGATCTCTTTCTATTTTTCTTCTAACAGGAAGCCGGCAAGAGATAGCCAATAGTTTACTTTCCAATTGATCTAAATCCACTGTTGTTTCAGCATATTTTGCATATAATTTCTCCAGAAAATTTGGCAAGCCGCTTAAATAAATAATTGGAGAACCGTCTAAGGACGAATCCAATTTCGTTCTAATATTAGCGTTGACCACAATATATAAAACAGACAGCTGAATTCCGCACTTTGATAATAAATGTGATAAAAATAACTTGTGCCGGTATGCCTGGTCAAATGGATTTGGAAAATTTTCTATAATCCCCTCCTCAGTTTGACGAGCAAATTCATGAAATGTGGGTTTATAAAATAATGTACCGGAAATTTGTTTAACTTCGACAACGAGGAGAAATCTTGTCGTTATAATAAGGGCATCAATTTGATGAGAAAAACCCTTTTCATTTACACACTCAAAGTTATAAAAAATTTTATAGGGACCTATAAAATGATAATCCTCTAATGTGCGCTTCATTTTTACTTCGCCAGCAATACCAGCATTGATTCGATAATAAGCCTCCTGAATTGATGTAAACTCTTCGTCGTTCGTTTGTAATCTACTCACAAGCGCTACTAAATACATAAGATTTTCAGATCGATACAATAAATCACCTCTAACTTGGGCATTGAGACAAAAACTCTATGACAGAAATTTATCCGAAAATCCCCTAGCATGCAAATGACCTCGAAAAGTCATTTACTGCATAAATTTCTCTTCAAAAAGTAAAAATGAAACTAATCTTATATACAAACCGTCTCATTAACGAAAAACTACAAATTTATCGTTAATTTTCTTGTCTTGAAATGGAGTGTTCTTGCCCTCGGGAATATCGTTTCAAACTGACATTATGCTATACTAAAAATACGAGTCATAACGCAGAACACATCTACTTCAGATGTGTTTTTCAAATGAAAAATGAAATAAGCCAAGCATACTCAAAACGCTTGATTCAAAGGATGAATGTATAAATGAAAATTGGAATTGTTGGAAACTACGGAAATGATAATAATGGAGACGAGGCGATTTTATTAAGTATCATTCGCCAGCTGCAGAAGGTATTTCAAATAGATACAAAAAATATTACAGTATTTAGTAATAATCCAAAACAAACAGCGGAACGTTATTCTGTGCAAAGTTACCCTTTATACTACAAAAACGGTAATGCCGTAAAAACGTTCATGAAGACATACAAAGAGAATTCCAAAGTCGTGAAAAACCTTGATTTTGTCGTAATCGGCGGCGGCGGTATTTTAATGGATCTTTATAAGCGTGAAGCACCGCTATATGGTTCTTATGCAATGATGGCAAAAAATAATAATGTACCGTATGTTGTCTACGGCTGTGGTGCGGGTCCGCTTAACACAGGTTTAGGGAAATGGTTTATCCGCTATATGGCCAAGCATGCACAAAACATTTCAGTGCGTGATCCGCAATCACAACAGCTGCTTAAAACAATTGGTGTAAAACGTGATGTACCTGTCATTGGGGATCCGGCATTTAGTTTAGAAGTAGAACGTTCAAATTATAGCGATAAACCAAAATCAGTTGGGGTTACAGCAGTCCCATACTACAATGCTTCATATTGGCCAACCGGCGATGAGGCAAAATACGAAAACTATATCGATGGCATGGCGAAAAACCTGGACCGTTTAATTGAAGAGCATAATGTCGATGTAACGTTTTTTGCGACAAAATATCCGCAAGATGCTGATGTGACAAAGGACATTCAAGCTAAAATGAAGCATCCGGAAAATACAAAAATTATTGATGAAAACTTGCCGCCGCAACGTATTTTACAAATTACGTCTACGTTTGATGTGCTAATCGGTACAAGACTTCATTCATTAATATTGGCAACGGATGCGAAAACACCGATTATCGGTGTATCTTATCATGTGAAGGTTAATGACTTTTTACAAATGGCAGGGCTTGGCAACTATTCATTACCGATTGATTCACTTCATGAATCAGACGAGAAGTTTGCAATGCTCTTTAACGATATGGCAGTAGATTGGAACGGTGCACAAAACTTAGCGGCTCGTACAAATGCGTCATTTAAAGAAAAATCAGCATTAGGAGAGCAGCTTTTAAAAGAAGGTGCGAAAAAGTAATGAAAAAAGTATTCGTCATTAGCAATATGTATCCATCTAAGGAACATTTAGCTTACGGCATTTTCGTAAAAAATCAGGTCGAGCAGCTGGAACGAGAAGGAATCGAGACAGTGCTCGCAGTTAATACGAATCCCGCGACAGGAAAGAAAAATGTTATTTTGAAATATTTAAAATGGGCGCAGCAGTTTATGCGCGTTTTTCGTGCAAACAAGCGGAATATTTCGCTAACACATAGCCATTACGTTTTTCCGAGCGGGATGTTCAGCTACTATTTAAAAAAGCGTCACAATATCCCGTATATTGTGACAGCACATGGTGGCGATATTAATAAAATGGCCAAAAAGGGCGGGCAAATCCGTGAGTTTACGGAGAAAATTTTACAGTCTGCAGATCATGTCGTTGCAGTAGGAGAAGAGCTTGCTACAACGATTGAAACAACATTCCATGTTAAAAGCGATAAAATATCGGTGATGAGCATGGGGATTGATCGTACGGTTTTCAAAGAAGTGGAAGCTAAAAAACAACTTGCAAAAGAGTTGGGAATGGATCCTGATAAAACAAACTTTTTATTCGTAGGCAACATCATACGGGAAAAAGGCGTTACAGAACTTGTGCGTGCATTCAATAAAGTATCGGAATCTCTTCCGGAGCAAGCCGCTCTTTATTGTGTTGGTTCGACAAAAGATAGCAATTTTACTAGTAAAGTAAAAGAACTGGCTAAGGACAATACAGCAATTCACTTTATCGAACCGATGCCGCAGCAGGAGTTGGCAAGGTATTTCCAGGCGGCAGATGTTTTTGTACTGCCTTCTTATATTGAAGGACTGGGATTAGTAGCTTTAGAGGCAATGAGCTGCGGTACGCCGGTTATCGCATCGGACGTCGGAGGACTGCATTATATGCTGGCAGATGGAGCGGGGGTATTAGTACCTCCTAAAGACGAGATTTTACTACAGCTGGCACTTGAAAATGCAGTGAAAGACGGAATCGCAGTGAATGAAGCGCGTGTAGCCGAGCTGCTTCATACACATGATGCAAAAAATATTATTGTACGTTTAAAAGAGCTCTACACAACACATGCGAAATAAAGTAATTGTAATTAAAGGATTGTGATAAGCGTTGAAAGGAATTTTGAAAATAATAGGGGCCGTCGCGGTTATTAATATTTTAGCGCGTCTGGTCGGCTTTGCCCGTGAAACATATATCGGGATTGAATTTGGTACAACTGTATATTCAGATAGTATTATTAATGCTTATACAATTCCAAACTTTTTATATTTAGTCATTGGCGGAGCGTTTACGACGGCGTTTATATCCATTTACCATAAGACATCATCGAGTATCACTGAATATATACAGCGAACGTTTACAACAATTGTTGTTTCGATTACGCTCATTGTCATTTTATTTATGGCGTTGGCTGATCCGATATTAATGAAATTTTTTCAAGTTGAAGATCAGGCGGAATATGAAATGCTGCGCTCGCTATATTACTGGATGATGCCTTCGACGATTATGCTAGTTTTATCGACTTGGATGAGCGGTATTTTAAATGTCCAGGGCCGGTACCATTTATCCGCATTTTCGGTGCTTATTTATAACGGATCATTTTTAATCGTCTCGGTAATATTGTCTATTACGATGGGACCGATTGGAATGGGGATCGGGGCATTAGTCGGGGCAATTTGTATGTTCTTGTTCCTTGTATTCGGGGTTCGGAATGTGAAAGAAATGTCTTTCAAGCCGAACTTTAAACAGGCTGAAGATCAGAAAATGTTATGGAGAGTTGCGTTGCCGATTATGCTTGGCGGTGCGACTGCACAGCTTTATATTTTAATTCAACGATTTTTCACGAATATGCTGGAAGCCGGTGTTCCGTCAGCGATGAACTACGCGACAAAAATGTCCCAGTTCCCGCAGGCAATTTTAATGACTGCTGTAACGACCGTTATTTTCCCGTTACTCAGTAAAAAAGAGGGAGAAGGGGACACAGAGTCGGTAAAACAACTTTATGTTCGCGGGATGCGTTTATTATATTTACTCGTATTGCCTATTTCAGTGTTCTTCTACTTCCAGGCAGAAGGTGTTATTCGTATCGTCTTTGAATATAAAGAATTCAATGCCGAATCAACAGCAATTACAGCGCCATTGCTGCAAGTATTCAGTACAACGATGTTCTTCCTTGCCGCGAACACGTATATTACGCGTTTCTACTATGCAAAGGGCAATTCCGTATTACCGATGATTTTCAGTATTTTAACGGTATTCGGTGTAAATATTGCGGTCGTAATGGCGACTATTGATGAAATGGGCGCTAATGCGGTTGCTTTAGGGACATTAATCAGTGCCATCGTAAACTTCCTCTTGCTTGTCATTGTGCTGCAAAGTAAATATCAGTTAAAACTTTTGGACAAAAACATTGGTCAGCTATTTAAGTTAGTTACTATTGGATTAGTTTTTGTTGCCATTAACTGGGTGATTGCACAATGGATTGTAATTGATCAGAAATGGATTCATATAATTGTTACATTTATAGTTGCATCGATCAGCTATCTTGTATTGCTGTTTGCATTCAAAATGGATGAACTGCAGCAAATTACAGGTAAAGTAAAAGGAAAGATTTTTAGAAAAAAATAATATGATAAAGTGCGTATCCGGATTTAAAATTGGATACGCCTTTTTAATACATACTATTTAAACATAATATTAAAAAGAGAAATTTTCCCTTTTCGCTTATGTCCTTTATCCTTATAACAGGACAATTTAAGTGTAATGTTTTTTGATTATTGCTAAGTTATGTCAATTGGTTGCTGATATTAAGGAGAAATGTTAGTTATATGACAGAAAACTTTATTTTAAAAAAACTTTCCTATATAATCATAAGTGGAATAATTGGAATTTAATATATAATTTACTAAACATCTAAAATAGAGATAAGGGTGGAGAAGTATGGCAAGAGGACGACGTGTAAATTCGTGCGGTGAAAAAAGTAAAAAGTTATTATTGGAAAAAGCAGTTGAGCTATTTTCTACATATGGTTATCATCAAACAAAAATCAGTGATATTGTGAAGTCGGCAAATTTAACACAACCGACATTTTATCTATACTTTCAAAGTAAAGAAACATTATTTAACGATTTAAATGAGAAATTCCACAATGAATTAACTGATATTTTTTCAAGTTCAGCAAATGACATAAATGAAGGTAAATTTGGAATCGATCTTATTCAGGGAAGTCTTACACATATTTTCAATTATTTTATCGAAAATCCTAACTTAACGAAAATCGGTTTTTATGAAGCAGAGCAGTCAACTGCCGTGAAGGAAATGCTCGTTTCAAAATTAATACATATTCTTAACACGCAATTAAAAGATTCTAACGTTGTAAAGCTGGTGGATGCTAATATTCTGGCAGAAAGTCTCGTTGGTTCGGTGGAACGACTAACATTGACAAATTTACTGACGAATAAATCGAATCCGGAACAGTTAGCAAAAGAGATTTGCATGATTTATTTTGCAACGGAGCTAAGTTTAGTACATTCATAAAATTGAAATGAGACGATTGCCATTGTGCAAATCGTCTCATTTATGTTTACTGTTTTGTTGTTACATGTAAATAAACACCGGCTTTTAAATTTTTGCCTTTTTCGTTTTTTACTTTAGGATGAACGATAAGGGCATATTCTTTACCGGCCGTTAACTCTTTTGAAGGGGTAACAACTAGCTGTTGACCCGATAATTTGTACGTTGTTTTGACAGTATCCGCACCTAGCTCGACTAGTTCAACGGAAGAAGAAGCAAGCTCTTTCGCCAGTTTAGCAGAAAACTTGATCGTAAATGTTTTGTTTAATGGAACATTCTTTAATGCAGTAAGTTCTTTATAGTTTTTTAAGTTTGAAGCGATTGTATCGTAATGTGCTTTAAAGAGCGGTTCACTTACTGTTTTAATATGAGGTTTAACCCCAACTTCATTTATTTTCGTGCCGTTTGGACCATAAAAATGACCAACTGTTAATTTTAGAAAACTTCCATCTTCAAGCTCATAAAATGCCTGCATGGAACCTTTACCATAAGTTGTTTCCCCGTATAGCGTAACTGCTTTTTGAT